>SCVI01000086.1 GCA_004296925.1 Patescibacteria group bacterium
ATCGCGGAAGATGGCGGCCAGACGAATATTCCCGGCACGCTTGATTTCGCCAGCCTGATGGCGGACGCCAGCGAAGCCTTCGAGATCGAGCGCACCACGGCGGAGGATATGTCGCTGCTGCATTTCACCAGCGGTACCACCGGCATGCCCAAGGGCGCCATCCACGTGCATGCGGCGGTAGTGACCCACTACGCCACGGGCAAATACGCGCTCGACCTGCATGCGGACGATATTTACTGGTGTACCGCAGATCCCGGCTGGGTGACCGGCACTTCCTACGGCATTATCGCGCCGCTGCTGCATGGCGTGACTTCCATCATCGACTGCGAGGAGTTCGATGCCGAGCGCTGGTATCGCATCCTGCAGGATGAAAAAGTCGGCGTTTGGTACACGGCGCCAACGGCCATTCGCATGCTGATGAAAGCCGGTGTTGAAGTCGCACAGAAATACAGCCATCCCCAACTGCGTTTTGTCGCCAGCGTGGGCGAGCCGCTCAACCCCGAGGCGGTTTGGTGGGGCAAACAGGTGCTGGGCTTGCCCATCCACGACAACTGGTGGCAGACGGAAACGGGCGGCATCATGATCGCCAACACGCCGGCCTTCGACATCAAGCCCGGCTCCATGGGGCGGCCGCTGCCCGGTGTCGAGGCCTGCATCGTGCGGCGCAATGAGGCGACGGGAGCGGTCGAGGTAATCGAAGCCCCCGACATAGACGGAGAGCTGGCACTGCGCCGCGGCTGGCCGTCGATGTTCCGCGGCTATCTCAATAACGAAGAGCGCTATCGCAAAAGCTTTGCCGGCGAGTGGTATCTGACGGGCGACCTGGCCCGGCGCGATGCGGATGGCTACTTCTGGTTCATCGGCCGCGCCGACGACATCATCAAATCGGCGGGCCACCTGATCGGCCCCTTCGAGGTGGAGAGCGCACTCATGGAACATCCTGCGATTGCCGAAGCGGGCGTCATCGGCAAACCCGACCCGATGCTCGGCGAAATGGTCAAAGCCTTTGTCTCCCTGCACAAGGGCTACAC
>SCVI01000018.1 GCA_004296925.1 Patescibacteria group bacterium
CGCGTACCTCTGGCGGAACTATTAATGGTGGAATATTTTTGGCTCAATTTGCAGGTAATTTTAAGAGATGGGCTCACATTGATATAGCGCCACGCATGGAGTCTATTCCCGAAGACATGCTCGGGAAAGGCGCGACAGGCACACCTGTTCGGTTACTTGTTCGGCTTATTGAACAAAGTTAAAATTTCAATTTAAAAATTTTGCTACAGGACGAGGAATACTCTGTCTTTTAAAGTAAATAATTCCAAGTAACAAGACGTTGGCGATTACAGTCATTCCAACGTACGTGAGGGTGAGAAAGTTGTAACTTGAGAGTGAAGCAATAGTAAAGAGTGGCGCGAGTGTAAAAAGTGTCCATGTAGATATTGGTTCGCTCCACGGCTCCACAAGCGATTTTCGCATGCTCGGTATATAACCAATTGCATCAATGATGGTCACAAGCGCTAATGCAATATATGGATTATTAAATAACCACCATATCCCAATAGCGATAAGTGCGCCTATAAGAGCGATGGTATCAGAGCGGGTAATATTTTTTGTGCCGTAGAAAAGCGAGAAAATAAAAATAACGAAAGTCATTCCGAAACCAATACTGAGTGCGAGCGCTCCGTACTCTCCTCCCCCAATCCATGCACCCAAGGCCGCTGTGCCCACTGAGAGTGTCCAAATAAGCCACGTGTAGACGTGTGGATGGGTTTTACCGCGAATCATCCCTACAATGTAAGGAATCATTCCTACGGCACTTAGAAGCGTGCTTACCACAGCGAATACGAGTTTTATTTCCATATGTCAAAGGTTCTATTCAGGCCTTCTTTTTACTGAAAGTCCAAGCTCTACAAGTTGTTCAGGTGACAACTCTTTTGGTGCATTCATAACGGCAGTTTGTCCTCCGCGCGTCATTGGAAATGCTTGCACCTCTCTCAAATAATGTTCTCCTGTTAAGTTCATAACGCAGCGCTCAACACCAAGCGCAATACCTCCGTGTGGAGGAGTTCCGTACTTGAATGCTTCCAACATATGCCCTATTCGTGCCTCAATCTCCTCTTCACTGTTACCCATAACCTTGTATGTTGCCTTCAAAATTTCAGGAGTGTGCGCACGAATAGAACCACCACCGGTTTCGAATCCGTTACAAACAAGGTCGTATTGCGTAGTAAGTATGTCGCCAATATTTTCTCCCTTCATAAGCCATTCCACATGTTCAGGGATAGGCATTGAGAATGGATTATGAGTAAATGTCCATTTTCCATTATCCGTCTTTTCAAAGAACGGGAAATGAATCACCCACGCGTATGCAAGCACGCCCGTCTTCTTTTCCTCTTCAGTGCGGAGATCAAATTTATCTGCGCCATATTTTTCAATCGCATCCTTATATGAAATGCGTGGAAACGGTTTTTCTTTAATGCTGTGGCCCATGCTTTCTGCAACAGCAATCATCATTTCTTCAGTAGTGCGCATCACGTCTTCCATTTCAACAAAGGACATTTCAATGTCTATTTGTGTATGTTCAAATCCCCTGTCTGCGCGCAAGTCCTCATCGCGAACTGCGCGAGCTGTTTGAAAATAGCGTTCAAATCCGCCGACCATTAGTAATTGCTTGTATTGTTGAGGAGATTGCGGAAGCGCATAAAATTTTCCTGGATGAATTCTGGAAGGTACTACAAAGTCGCGCGAACCCTCTGGAGTGGACTCCGTGAGAAGCGGAGTTTCAATTTCAGTAAAGTCTTGCGAAAACAAATGTTCACGAATTTTTTGTACGAAAGTTGAGCGTGTTTTAATGTTTTTTTGAAGTCTCTCAGTACGCAAATCAAGATAACGATATTTAAGACGAACCTGCTCATCAATGAGCTCCGTATCTTCAGTAAGATCAAATGGAGGGGTTTCTGCTTCTTGGAGTACAGTTACTTCCGTAATTTCAATTTCGATATCTCCAGTAGGCCATTCCACCTTTACCATTTTAGGAGGGCGTTTATTTACTAGACCTTTGATTTCTACCACCCATTCAGAACGAAGTGTCGAGGTTATAGCATGCGCTTCTTCGTGGTTAGGAAGAGCAACCATCTGCACCATGCCTGACCTGTCGCGTAAATCAATGAAAATAAGTTTTCCATGGTCGCGACGTACCGCTACCCATCCTCGAAGCATCACTTCTTCTCCTACCTTTCCGTGTAAATTCTTAATAAGAGTTCGTTCCATATGACTCAAAGATTATACAGTAACACCAATATTCTTTCTGACCTCAATCATTTTAGCGGAGGCAATTACTCGCGCACGCTCACCACCTTCTTTAATTATATTTCGTACCTCGTCATCAGAAAGCGCTTCACGTTTTTCTCTCATAGGAGTAATCAGACTGAGAATATTTTGCACCAGAATATCCTTTGACTCTTTGTAGCCTATATTCCCCTCACGATATCTATTAGTGAGATCGGCGATGTCGTTCTGACTAAATTGGGTGTGAAGCGCAAACGTAACGTCAGTCTCCGTGTTGAGCGGTGTGCCTGCAGGAGTCGAATCAGTCACGATTTTCATGACCGCAGCACGTACCTCGTCATCGGTACCAAAAAGTGGAATGGTGTTGTTATAGCTTTTACTCATCTTTTTTCCATCAGTTCCAGGAAGCGTTGCAGAAGATTCAAGAATTCTTTCTTTCGGCTCGATGAAAGTTTGTCCGAAGGCAGTATTGAATTTACTTGCAGCTTCGCGCGCGTACTCAATATGTTGACGTTGGTCTTCTCCGACAGGAACCACAGCAGTGTCATAAAGCAAGATGTCCGAAGCCATAAGCATCGGATATGTAAAAAGACCAGCGTTCGCCTCCAATCCCTTTGCTACCTTATCTTTGTAAGCATGCGACTGCATCAAAAACGGAACAGTTACTAAACAGTTAAATATCCATGCGAGTTCCGTGTGCTCAGGAACATCTGATTGCTTGAAAAGTATCGCTTTCTTAGGATCGAGCCCTACTGCGATGTAGTCTTTTGCAACATCAAGGGTGTTTCGCGCAAGTTCTTTAGGGTTCTTTAGTGAGGTAAGTGCGTGGTAGTCAGCAATCATTAAAAGACTGTCATAGTCTTCGTAAAGCTCTAAGAATGGCTTTAATGCGCCCATATAGTTACCCACATGAAGCACGCCAGATGATTGGATCCCCGTGAGAAGTCGTTTCTTACTGCTTAGCATTCGTCAATAATAGCAGAAAATCCTTCATTCTCTACCACAGATTGCACTCCTCTAAATATCCATTATGTTCAATTTAGCAAGGGAATTTCAAGAGTGAATGTAGAACCCTTCCCTACCCCCTCTGATGTTGCTGTAACGGTGCCGTTGTGTGCAAGGATGTGGGATTTTGTAATATAAAGTCCTACGCCAGTCGAGGCCGGATTAATCCAGTCTTAATAGACTTCTGGCGCATATGTTTTAAAATATCTTTTATAGTAGAATTGTAATACTCCAATTCTAGTTCTTAACAACATGATGAAAATTGATAAAAAAATCATAGAAAAAATTCAATCACTGGATACTCCAACCATTATAAGTATTTCCGGTTTTGGAGGCTCTGGTAAATCGACTTTTGCAAAACTGCTCGGAAGTGAGATTCAGGCTCCAGTTATTTGTGTCGATTCTTTTTCTAGAGATAGCTCTGCAAGTTCTCTATGGGACTCCATGGATTTTGAACGTTTAAAGAAAGAAGTTCTACTCCCATTTATAAATGGAGAAAATCCTATTTTTCATGGGCATTATGACTCAAAACTAGAGGCTTTCATAAAGGATATTCGAGTAGAGCATCGTGACCGACTTATCATAGAAGGTGTGGGTCTTTTCCGACCTGAACTGATGAATTATTTCAGTTATACAATTTGGATCGACTGCCCTTTAGAGGAAGCGATAGAACGAGGTATAAAGCGAGACAGAGAAATTCATAAAAATCCACAAGATGAAAAATGGAACGGTGTGTGGAAAAAGAACGATCTAGAATATTTCGAATCTTTCAATCCGAAAACAAACGCAGATTTGGTTGTTGATAATTACTAAAAAACTATCTTAAATGTTTTTCTATTACCTTGAAGAATTCCCTCGATGGCTCTCTTCCAATTTCTTTAAACAATTCCTCATAAAAGCCTGGAAACGTATTAACGTCGATGATAATGGGTTTTCCATTATGCCAAATCATATCAAATCCAAGTATATCAATATTCAAGATACGGGCAGCTTTTAGTGCATATTCTATGTGTTGGCGCTGGTCCTCTCCAACAGGAACCACAGCAGTGTCGTAGAGCAAAATGTCAGACGCCATGAGCATCGGATATGTAAATAACCCAGCATTCGCCTCGAGTCCTTTCGCTACCTTATCCTTGTATGCATGGGATTGCATAAGAAACGGTACGGTAACGAGACAGTTAAATATCCACGCGAGTTCCGTGTGTTCAGGAACATCTGACTGTTTAAAAAGGATTGCTTTGGAAGGATCAAGTCCTATCGCTAGATAGTCTTTTGCAACATCGAGGGTGTTTCGAGCGAGTTCTTTAGGATTCTTAAGTGAGGTAAGGGCATGGTAGTCAGCAATCATTAAAAGGCTGTCATGTTCTTCGTATAGCTCTAAAAAAGGTTTTAGCGCTCCCATGTAGTTGCCCACATGTAATGCCCCTGATGATTGGATACCTGTAAGAAGACGCTTCTTAGATGCGGACATTCGTCAATAATAGCAGAAAATAACTAGCAAATCGTCATCAGCTATATTCAACTCCCATATTCTTGTTTTTAGTACGAAGGCTCTAATTCTTGCTCCCGAGTGAGTATCCCAAGGCGTTTTTGCTCATTCCGTAATACCTCAACCTGTGCTGTTACCTGAGGAGGACAATCTCTTCTTACGGCGCCTGTGATACCACCTGCAATAGGTTCTCTATCGTGGAATAAATTGAGCACAATATCGACTGCTCGCTGACAAAGTAGTTCTTGGTTTGTGGGCCTCCCTTCGGATCGATCAACCCATGCCTGGATTCTCTGTGCTTCTTGTACCGGGGTTGCGGGACTCTGCGCCCACGCTTCCACAGGAAGCAACGCACTAAGAAACGCCAGTCCAGCAAGGAGAGGATTGGTCGTCCGGTGTTCACCTCGTTCCATATCTCTCTTCACCATACTCCTCCCATTAAAGAGGTCAAGAGGCCTCAAAAACCGTTGTGTATTAATGAACAGGTCACACTCTATATCCTCTTCATGGGCTTCTTTCGTCGTTATACTAGGTATCAGTGTCTCCAACCATGAAAAAGCTGATATTCCTCCTCAGCTTCATAGTCATTCTCATACCACTTGGCGCCCTTGCTGACACCACCAGTGTGCTAGGTGGTGATACAGGTCTAGTACCGCAGTGTTCTGGCTTTGAATGTAGAGCATGCGACCTCGTTGAACTCTCCAACAACGTCATTAACTTCGCCATCGCCTTTTCAGTAATTGTTGCAACTCTCATGTTTGCCTATGCAGGCATTCTCTATGTCACTGCAGCAAACGCAGGACAAGAACAGATAAAGAAAGCACATAAGATATTTGTGAACATCTTCGTTGGACTTCTTATAGTCCTGCTTGCTTGGCTTCTGGTGAACATT
>SCVI01000019.1 GCA_004296925.1 Patescibacteria group bacterium
GTAATCAACACCAAGTTAGAACCTTTCAAACAGGCAATGATTGCGGCGGGGAAGCGCACGACTAAGTTTCCAAATAAGAGAAATGTATTTATTGCAGAGGATGTTATGCATGCGCATGGTGCGGTATACGAATATCGTGGAAGCGAGACGCACACGTGGTGCACGACACAGGAAGGGCTCGGTAATAAAAACTGGATAGCTGAGTGGATGTACCAGCATGAAGGGACAGGAAAAACTTACTACGACGCTATTGGTATAGACACTGCACTCATGATTGTGAACGACGTCATTGCACAAGGAGCAATGCCGGTGGTTTTTTGTGATCACATCGATGTAGGTACAAGCGAATGGTTTGCAGATGAGAAACGAAACGCTGATTTGGCAGAAGGTTTTTACAAGGTATGTGAAGAGGTGGGTATGGCGCTCCCCGCGGGAGAATCAGCACCTTTGAAGTATCTTTTAAAATCAGAGCCACCTGTTACTTCTGCTCCTTCGCTTTCTGGTTCTGTAACAGGAATCATTGCACCTGGAAATAGACTTATTAGCGGAAAGTTGCTGGGAGCAGGAGATCATATTATTGCAGTGTCATCTTCAGGACTTCATTCAAACGGCGTTTCGTTAGTTATTCAAAAAGCATTGGAGCTTCCTGAACAATTTTTAACAAAGATTCCAAACGGTAATACTCTTGGCGCCGAAGCTTTGATTCCAACACGTTCATACGTAGCCCTCATTGAAGCACTTCTTGAAAACGGAGTAAAAATGCACGCACTACTTCCAGGAACTGGGGATGGGGTAGGAAAACTAGCATTTGATAAGCGTCCATTCACTTACCGTGTCCACTCATGGCTTCAGATTCCTGAACTGTTTCAATACTTTAGAAATACTCTCAATGTTTCATTGAAAGATTGTCTGAAAACTTTCAATTGGGGAGCGGGATATTATATTTTTGCACCGGCAGATGAAGTTGAAAAAATACTCGCACTCGGCACGAGCGTAGGGTATACATTGATGGATGTTGGCGTAGTAGAATCTGGAAGACGTGAAGTTATTTTTGAACCAGAAAAAATAACGCTCCCACCTCCAGGGCAGTAACATTATAAAAATAGCATTCATAACTATGGAAACAATAAACGAAACACATTTTGAAGGATTTGGTAAAAGAACACAGGGTAAGGTTCGTGATATTTATGAACAATCAGAACAACTCTTGTTAGTTACGACCGACCGCCACTCATCATTCGACAGAATTATTGCGCATATTCCTCACAAAGGTGCGGTATTAAATTTAATGAGTGCGTTTTGGTTCGAACTTACAAAAGACATTATTGATAACCAACTTATAGAAGTTCCTGATCCTAACGTCATTGTCGCAAAGCGCGCAAAGCCGTTTATGGTTGAGGTAGTAGTAAGAGGATATTTAACGGGAGTTACCGACACTTCTATTTGGACGAACTATCAAAAAGGAAAGCGTGATTTTGGTGGCATAACACTTCCAGATCAGATGACAAAAAACATGCCACTTCCACGCGCCATCATTACGCCTACAACAAAAGCGGGGCACGATGAAAACTTAGAACTTTCTGAAGTAGTACCGCGAGGACTCGCTACAGAGGGTGAGTGGGAGGAAATGCAAAAGTCCGCGCTTGCACTATTTGAGCGTGGGCAAGAGCACGCATCTTCAAAAGGATTTATTTTGGTCGACACTAAGTATGAGTTTGGACTTCATGACGGAAAAGTAATTTTGATTGACGAAATACATACTCCAGACAACTCACGTTACTGGCTTAAAAGTTCTTTTGAGGAACGAATTTCGAAAGGTGAAGAACCGATGGCATTCGATAAAGAGTTTTTGCGTATTTGGTTTAAAGAAAATTGCGATCCATATAAAGACGAAGTATTACCTGAAGCACCACCAGAAATGGTCGCAGAGCTATCTCGCCGTTATATAGAAATATATGAAACTATTTCAGGAACGAAGTTTGCAATAGATGAGCGCCTCCCACTTCTTGAAAGGATTGAAAAAAATATTTCAAAGTATAGAGTTTAGTATTATATTTTCACTCACTGACTTCATTGAATTTAGTTCGCCTAGTTCCTCCAAGGCTGTGGCAGATGATTGGAACTGTCAGGTTTGAGCGGTCTAGTATAATTATGCTGTAGCATAATTATACTAGACCGACTATTGTATGGACTCCAGACATGCGGGATAGACGTTAATCCTGTTTAAGATTATATAAATTAACAGATGTGCCGGTTGATTGGGGTTTGAAAATATTGGAAACCTTAACTAAATAATGGTTTACAATTGAGAGTATGCTCTCACCTGACACATGGCAGGAAGGCTATACTCCGGCGGTTGTTTTAGGTGGTGTAGCTGGTTGGGTGTTTCTACTTTATTTGTTAGGAGATGAGCGGGTCAGCGAATGGCTTGAGAAGAGAGACAAAAAGCTAAAAAAGAATCCAAATAAGCCATCAAATGGCGATACCGAAAAGCACTTGACAAAAGGTAATTAACCTGCTAATATATTGAATATGTCATTTGAAGGAATCACCCCCGAAGCTATTGAGGGCGTAAAAATTATAACCGCCGCCGCCGGTGTTACGTTTATCGCTGCGCTTTTAGATCATGCAAGAATAGCGTTGTCGAAACGTCATGCTCCGACTTCTACAGGGAATAGAAAGCATGTAGATTACGACGCAAAATTGCGTCAGTGGCAGAAAGATCACGGAATTGACCCTTTATAGGATTTAAAAAATTGCACATAGTTCAATCTCAAGGTATTCTCTAAAAAGCTCCGTGCGGAGCTTTTTTCTTACACTAATATGGAAATTAGAAACATAGCTATTATTGCTCACGTTGACCACGGCAAAACGACGCTTACGGACGCACTTCTTAAGCAAACTGGTGTGGGTGAGGAAGGGGTTTCAATGGATTCAAACAAGCTCGAACTTGAGCGCGGTATCACTATTTATGCAAAAAACGCCTCAGTTCCATATAAAGACACCAAGATCAACATTGTTGATACCCCAGGGCACGCCGACTTCGGTTCTGAAGTTGAACGCGTACTTCGTTCTATCGACTCTGTGCTTTTGGTAGTAGACGCGCAAGAAGGCCCAATGCCACAAACTCGGTTTGTATTGAAGAAATCGCTTGAACTCGGTCTCAAGCCAATTGTAGTTTTAAACAAAATTGATAAACCTGCAGCCGATCCTGACCGCGCTGAGGAGCAGGTGCTTGAGCTTTTCTTAGAGCTTGGCGCCAACGACGAGCAGGCAGATTTTCCTGTTGTATATGCAATTGGAAAGCAAGGGATTGCTAAGACATCACTCACTGAGGACTCCAAGGATTTAATGCCACTTCTTGATACGATTTTGAAACATGTACCGCCTGCATCAAAATCCTCTGCAGATGGACTACTCTCCATTCAACCTTTTAATCTCGCATACGATAACTTTCTAGGTCGTATGGCAGTGTGTCGCGTGTATCACGGAACAGTCACAACAGGACAAGCTGTATTCATAAAAAAACCAACAGGTGAAGTGCGTTCAGGGAAGGTGGTGAAAATGTTCACATTTAAAGGTCTTCAGAGAGTTGAAGCAGAATCGGTAAGCTCTGGTGATATTTGTATGATTGCAGGATTTTCTGACATCTACATTGGTGAAACAATTACGAACGATAAAGACGCCGAACCGCTTCCAGCAATTTCAGTTGATGAACCAACAATTCAGCTCAATTTTTATCCAAATTCATCTCCGTTTGCAGGCAAGGAGGGTAAATTTGTTACCACAAGACAAATACGCGACAGATTAGAGCGTGAACTTGAGGTTAACGTAGGGCTACGTGTTGATTTCTCATCAGGTGAAACATTTTTAGTGTCAGGGCGCGGTGAGCTTCATATTGCAATTTTATTGGAGAATATGCGTCGTGAAGGGTTTGAATTACAAGTGTCTCAACCAAAAGTAATTATTCGAGAAGAAGACGGAAAGAAATTTGAACCGTTCGAAGAAGTTATCATTGATACGCCTTCAGAATTTCAAGGACCAATTATTGAACGCTTAGGGGTGCGTGCGTTTGTGATGCAAAACTTAGTAACACACGGAAACTCAGTACGCCTTACTTTTGAAGGACCAACAAGAGGTCTCTTGGGATTCAGAAATCAATTTGTTATTGATACAAAAGGCGAGGGAATTCTTTCTTCGCGGTTTGTTGGTTTTAAACCATACGCTGGAGAAATCAAGAAACGCGCAGTTGGCTCCATGATTTCTATGACAGCAGGTAAAGCACTTGGATTTTCTCTTTGGAACTTGCAAGACCGCGGAACGCTTTATATAGGCGCTACCACAGAGGTGTACGAAGGTATGGTTATTGGTAACACGTCAAAAGGTGAAGAAATGAGCGTAAACCCAACCAAAGGTAAACAACTAACCAACATGCGAGCGTCTGGTTCTGATGAAGCAATTAATATCACACCACCATTTACTCTCACCATCGAACGAGGGCTTGAAATAATGTCAGATGATGAATATTTAGAAATCACTCCACTCAATATACGACTTCGTAAACAGTTTTTGACAGAACACGAGCGTGCAAAAGCACTACGAAAAGACTAATTTGATATACTAAAGTATATGAATAAAGTAAAAACTGGTCTCATTATTGGAGGGATTATTCTTATAGCTGTAGGTGTCTTTTTTACCACAATCGGGAAACAAATAACTGCGCCGACTACACTAAAGGAGTATTCAAATTCCGAACACTCAATTTCGTTTAAATACAGCGACGCGTATTACCTAGAAGAAAAAGAAGTGGGTAATGGCGAACGAACTCATCACTTTATTTCTCTCACTGAAGATACTGAGGAAAACAAACAAGTGCGCGAAGGAACAGCACCACCAAGAGAGGGTCCAACCGCTATTACCGTAGACATCTTTCAAAATAATTTAGACGGACTTAGTGTAGATCAATGGGTTACCGGTACAAATGATTCCAACTTTAAACTTTCACCTGACGGTACGATCACTACACTTACTGTTGGTGAAAAAGAGGCATTAAGTTATCGATGGTCAGGGCTCTATGAGGGCAAGTCTGTGGTTATTGCTACCCCAGAATTTGTATATATGTTTTCTGTTTCGTACCTCACTCCGGAAGATACGATACTTCGCGACTTCGACGCTTTATTAGCAACGGTTAACATACAATAAGAATATATATGAACAAAAATTATATTTTGATTGGTGTTGGTATAGTCATCGTGTTGGTGCTAGGCGGATTCATGTCGTATCAGTCATTTACAAATGTAGGGACAAAGGTTGCTGGAGAGCTTGATGGTTTTACTCAATGTTTGAAAGATCAGGGAGCAATTTTTTACGGTGCGTTTTGGTGTCCTCACTGCCAAGCAACAAAAAAGATGTTCGGTACTTCAGCAAAATTACTTCCGTATGTTGAATGTTCAACACCAGACGGAAATAGCCAAACTCAAAATTGTGTTGAAAAGGGAATTACTCAATACCCTACATGGAAATTTGCTGACGACACTGAACTGACGGGAGAGAGAACGCTTCAAGAGCTTGGTGAAAAGACTGGGTGCGAGGTTCCGCAGTAATATTTCATGGAATTACTCGAAACTCTCAATTTCCTTATCGCGCTCGGCGCAGTGGGTATGCAGATACTCAGCGTGGCGCTTATCGTGGTGTTTTTCAATAGAGAACGGGCGTGGGCAAAACCAATTGCGAAGATTGTTTCAAGTAAGGGGTTATGGATATCGCTCTTAGTGACCACGCTCGGCACAATACTCTCTCTCGTGTATTCGGAGTATCTTGGTATTTTGCCTTGCGGGCTCTGCTGGTTGCAACGTGTATTTTTGTATCCTCAAGTAGTCCTCTTTGCCCTAGCTTCTTTAAAGAAAGATCACTACATAGCAGACTATGCAATCGTACTCTCTTTCTTAGGAGGTATTGTCGCTCTTTACCAACACTACTTACAAATGGGTGGCACTGATGTCATACCGTGCCCTGCAACTGGAGCAGGGGATTGCGCAAAGCGATTCCTTTTTGAATTTGATTATATGACATTTCCGCTCGTCGCATTTTCTTCGTTCGCATTAATATTCATTATTATGCTTTTTGTAAGAGAGCAAAGTAAAACTTGACGAAATTATATTCTTAGGATATAATCACTACATAATCAATCTCCAAATATTGTTTTAAAGGGCATTATCCTCGAAACACAACTTTTGGAACACAAAAGTTATGCAACGAGGAAGTACAGGTAGTCAGGGTAATTTTTCTAGATCACGACCAGGAGGTGGTGGTTCTAATTCGCGTGGATCACGACCTTATAGTGGCGGTTCACGAAGTGGCGGTGGCAGTAGTCGAGGAGGACCACGAGGTGGACGTTCACGCTTTAATAGAGGTGGGGGTTCACGCGGAGATCGGAAGAGC
>SCVI01000020.1 GCA_004296925.1 Patescibacteria group bacterium
TTGAAACACTCAGACTATTCGAAATGCTGAATCGCTAGAGATACTAGATCTTAAAAAAATGATTCTTGTAATATTTAAGTTCTTCGATTGACTGCAAAATATCATCCTTCGCACGATGTTTTTTCTCACCGCGTACATTCTTCCAACCTTCATATACGGAAGCGTTCCAACGCTCAGCAACGCCTTTCACTGTTGAAACATCGATGCATCGGTAGTGGAGGTACGAATCAAGTGTTGGCATGTGAAAACGCAGAAACATTCTATCCATGTGAATAGAGTTTCCACAGAGGGGGCTCGAACCTTCTTCAACGTATTGCTTTATGAATTGAAGTGTTTCTCGCTCCGCATCTTGAAGTGAAATAGTGCTTTGAATTGAAGCATCCATTACTCCGCTTTTAGTATGCATTTCCTTCACAACCTCAGGTATGCCCTCAAACCGTTCTCTGTCCGCGTGAATGATAATGTCGGGGCCTTCTGCCACCACTTCCAAATTTGAATCAGTAATTACGGTCGCAATTTCAATAATCGCGTCCCTCGAGACATCGAGAGCAGTCATTTCGAGATCTATCCATACCAAAAGATCATTTCTCTGCATTAGGGCTATAATACACCGTATTGTAGTTCTGGTCGCCACAAATCAAAACAATCCGAAAATCAAATGAAAATCCTAGCCATAGAAACATCTTGCGACGAAACAGCGGTAGCCATTCTAGAGTCTCTAGGCGATATTAAGGGTGCTTCCATCACCATTCTTGGAAACGCACTCTATTCTCAAGCATCACTTCATGCTGAGTACGGTGGCGTATATCCTTCACTTGCAAAACGCGAACATCAATCAAACTTAGCACCACTCGCAACTCGAGCACTGAAAGAAGCAGGGTTATTCAAAACCCCCTCAAAAACTACTACGATTAATCGTAGTAGTTTGGAGAGTATCCGAGATGAAGCATTTAAACTTTCCGTAGAAAAATTTCTCACAGATACGGAAAAACCTGACATAGACATGATTGCTGTTACAAAAGGTCCCGGCCTTGAACCAGCATTGTGGACAGGAATCAATTTTGCGGAAGCTCTTGGAACACACTGGAAAATTCCAGTTACCGGCATTGATCACCTCGAAGGACATTTAGTGTCGGCGATTCTCAAAAAAACATCTCCAAAAACCCTTGAAGTCACGCATGTTGAGTTTCCTATTCTCTCACTTTTGATTTCTGGTGGGCACACCGAGTTTATTGTTATGTCCGAACCGTTTAAATATAAAGAACTCGGAGGTACTAGAGATGATGCGGTTGGTGAAGCATTTGATAAAGTAGCTAGACTTTTGGATATCCCCTATCCCGGAGGCCCCGGTGTATCAGCTCTCGCATCGCTATCAAGAAGTCGTGGTGAAAAGAATGCAATTCAGTTTCCTCGACCGATGTTGCAGGACGATTCCTGTGATTTTTCCTTTTCTGGATTAAAGACCGCAGTGCTTTACAAAATCCGCGATATGAAGCAATTAAGTGAATCAGATAAACAAAACATAGCTGAAGCATTTGAAGACTCAGTACGAGACGTCATTGTTTCAAAAACACGTCGTGCAGTTTTAACTGCACGACCTAAAATTTTTGCTATTGGTGGTGGCGTGTCAGCAAACACTGAGATACGGAGAGCTCTCATTGAATTAATGCAGAGCGAATTTCCTGACATTAAAATTACGTTCCCAGAAGATGATTTAACGGGAGACAATGCCGTCATGATTGGGGCCGCCGCGCTCCTTAGAGGTGAACACCATATCAAGACTTCTGACGTGCTCACAGCGTTTGGGAATCTACGGCTCGCAGAGTAAAATCTATTAATATGGCGGAAAGCAGTAAAACACCAGTTGAAGGAGTAGACCCAAAATTTCTTAAACCCTACGACGCTGAAGCGGTAGAGTCTTTAATCTATAAACGTTGGGAGGATAGCGGATATTTTAATCCTGACAACTTGCCGGGCGATAGAACTGAGCCATTTACCATTGTTCTACCTCCACCAAACGTGACCGGCACGCTCCATATGGGAAGCGCCCTAATGCTTGCGATTGAAGATATATTGGTTCGTTACGCTCGTATGCAAGGAAAACGAGCCCTCTGGATACCAGGAACTGACTCAGCAGCAATTGCTACCCAAGCACGCGTCGAAAAAGACATTCAAAAAGCTGAAAAGAAATCTCGTCACGACCTTGGCCGCGAGGAGTTACTTCGCCGAATTGATGTTTTTGTCGAAAATAATAAAAACACAATGATTGGTCAGATGCGTGCCATGGGCGCGTCTCTTGATTGGAGTCGCTACGCTTATACGATGGATGACTCACGATATAACGCAGTTATGGTGGCGTTTATACGTATGTATGAGGCAGGACTTATATATAGAGGAAACCGTATTGTGAACTGGGATCCCAAGGGACAAACAACTATTTCTGACGATGAAATTGTTCATGAAGAACGGGACGCGGTGCTCTACACATTTAAATACTCAAAAGAATTTCCTATCTCTATTTCAACAACTCGTCCTGAAACAAAAGTTGGCGACACTGCGGTTGCAGTACATCCTGCTGACGAACGGTATCAATCGTTTATAGGAAAGGAGTACGAAGTTGTATTTTGTGATGTTCCAATTCATATAAAAATTATTGCAGACCAAAGCGTTGAGAAAGATTTTGGTACTGGCGCACTCGGTGTTACTCCTGCACATTCTCATGTTGACTGGGAGATAGCTGACCGTCATGACTTGCCGCGACCACAAGTAATCAATGAGTACGCAAAAATGGTGGTTGATGGACGTCTCAAAGATAAGAAAGTATTGGAAGCACGCGCCCTCGTAGTCGAATGGTTAAAGGAACAAAATTTGTTAGAAAAAGAGGATGCGGTAAAACAGAATATTTCAACTGCAGAGAGAACGGGAGGCATTGTCGAACCACTTCCAAAGCTCCAATGGTGGATTGATGTAGATAAGAAATTTATAATCCCCCACTCTGAAATAACTGGTATACGTTCTGGGGGTGAGACTTCGTTAAAAGAAATTACTAAAAAAGCCGTGGAGGGTGGCGATGTTTCTTTTGTGACAGAAAGATATGAGCGCGTGTATTTTAATTGGATAGAAAACTTACGTCCCTGGTGCATAAGCCGACAAATTTGGTTCGGACACAGAATCCCTGTTTGGTATAAGGGTGACGAGATGAAAGTTCAGGTTGATTCCCCAGGAACTGAGTGGGAACAAGACCCTGATGTACTAGACACATGGTTTTCTTCAGCACTGTGGACATTCACAACGCTCGGTTGGCCAAACGAAACAAATGACTTGAAACGTTTCCATCCAACGGACGTGCTTGAGACTGGATACGACATTATATTCTTCTGGGTTGCTCGTATGATTCTTATGAGCGGATTTTTCCTTGGTACCGTACCTTTCAAAAAGGTGTATTTGCATGGGTTAGTTCGTGACGGTCAAGGAAGAAAGATTTCAAAATCGCTTGGAAACAACATCGATCCAGTGGATATGGCAAAG
>SCVI01000087.1 GCA_004296925.1 Patescibacteria group bacterium
AACGCAACCTGCTCCCCCTGCCTTTATCCACCCTGCGTCCATTTGTTTCTGCTGGCGCGAGAGGCCTGCTTGCCGCAGGCTTGAGCCTGCAACCCACCGATAGCGGCTACCCCGCCGCACAAGCCCGTTTTCTAGCGCTGTACGAACAACACATTGACGACAAAACGCAACTGTTCGATGGCATGGCGGAATGTCTGGATCACCTCGACAATATTGGCTTACCTTGGGGCATCGTCACCAACAAAGCGTTGCGTTTCGCCCAGCCTTTGATAGAAGGCTTGAATTTAACGCACCGCACGGCTTGCCTGATTGGCGGAGATAGCACCCCCAACCCCAAACCACACCCCGCCCCCCTGCGCCTGGCAGCTGAAATCGCCCAAGTGCCTCCTGAACAATGCCTTTATATTGGCGACGATGAGCGCGACATCATCGCCGCCCAGGCAGCTAGCATGACCGCCGTTGCTGCCGCCTGGGGCTACCTGGGGAACGAGACACCACTTGCAAACTGGAATGCAGACCTCATCTTCTCCACACCGCAAGATATTTTGCGCTTTATCTCACCAAATCGTTAGAATGCCCTCTTGTAATCTGCACTTCTAGCCACATCTGGAGTGCACAGCGTTGCAAAACCGTTGTAACCAAGGTAGCAAGCAAAGTAGCAACCACTGGGGGCGACATGGCTTCGACGTGGATCAAGAAGCAGAGCAGAGCATACCGTGGCCCGGGTCACCACGTAAATACAGCCGGAAACTAGTAAACGCCAACGACGAGCGTTTCGCTCTCGCCGCTTAATCCGGCGAGCGCCACAGCCACCTGCTCATAGGTGGTGCCGGGTCAAACCGGCTGTGGTGTCATTGATATGAGCTAAGGGTGCGTCTCGCTGCGCGGCGCCTCACGAAAAATCAGCAGACCGCGTGTTGCCAGTCTGTCCGTTGACGGGTAACGCGTTAAATCAAATAACGAGACTAAGTATGTAGGGCTGCCTGTGGAAGGTTTGCGGACGCGGGTTC
>SCVI01000021.1 GCA_004296925.1 Patescibacteria group bacterium
TAAAAAGGTTTTTGATGAAAAAACAGGTCTTGTTCGGACAGACATCCATATATCCTCTGCAAAAGACATAACTATGCGAGAGAGCGCATTTTATGACAATGTTATTTTTTGGAAAACTTTTATGCTTGCTAAGACTTTAGGCATTGAAGATGTTCCAGAAGTAGATACCGGAAAATTAAAGGCACGAATATTGAAGACGTATTGGTTAGAAGAAGAGGGTTACTTTCTTGAAGACAGATCGGAGGTTGGGGTGGATGGTAAATTTTATTCTGCAGATTGGTTGGCGGCATATTTTACAGGTTTTCTTGATCCAGCAAAACCGGAAGAAAGAAAGTATCTGGAGCGAGCGGTAGAATACACCATTAAAGAGCGTATTGATATGCCATTTCCACTTCGTTACCAACAAACGGATCGTGCGTCGCGACAAGTCCCGCTTGTGCGCCTCGTAGTGCCTTCTTATGGCGGTACTTCTATTTGGAGTTTTTGGGGAGCTGAGTTTATTAAACTTCTTTCTGCGCTTTCTGAATACAACGCAAGTGCTGGCTATTTAGAAAGAGCAGAGCGTCATATTACGGCATATCAAAAAAATATGGTTCGCTGTAAAGGATATCCAGAAGTGTATGACTCCGATGGCAGAATGTTACGCACCGTTTTGTATAACAGCGTGAGGCAGACAGGATGGGTGGTAGGATTTGAACAGGCGGTGGCAATGTTTAATTCTGCAAAGGCAAAACACGAGATGACCGTCCAAGTTATTTCTATGGCTGAACCATTAGACACTAACGCTCGCTCGGTACCGCTAATTCAACAATAATAGACATGAGTAAGACACACCGAGCGGTATTAAATTTTTTTGCAGTTATCCTTGGTGTGGTAACACTTGTCGGTTCATGGGTGTTTCATGATCCTTCTCTTGCTCGACTTTCATTTCTTGATCCCGTATTAAATTCTGGTCCATCAATTCCGCAGGAATGGGAAATACATCTTTCATCAAAATATAACCTTGCATTGAGATATCCACCGGGGTACGCCGTTGATCCTTCATACGTATATACCCAGATAGGGGACAAGAGTGGAATGCGTGGCATAAAATTTTCTATTCCAGAAACAATTACGTCAGGCACTAATCTTTCAGCAGATTCAGGTGTATCTATTGAGGTGTTGCCAAAAGGTCTTCCATGTTCTGGTAGTGAATTCGTGTATCAGGGACTTGCAATTGATTCCTTGACAGACCAAGGAGTTGATTATTCCGTCGTGAAAACTGCACAGAGTGCTGCCGGTAACCTGTATGAAGAAATTGTGTATGTTATTAAAGAGAGTAAGCCCTGTACAGCAGTTCGATATTTTTTCCACTCTACACAATTAGCCAACTATCCATCAGGGGAAGTACGTCAGTTTGATAAACGTGCACTCTTGAAGGACTTCGATACAGTTCGTCGCTCTCTTTCTTTAACTCGCTAAAGTTTCGTCATATAGGAAGGGTCAGTGATGTTGTTGCCCGCGCTCGTCGTCATTGTTGGTATGTGTACTCGTTGGCAAGAAAAACTTTCTCAAATACAGGTGTTGGGACTTGTGGGTACGTGTTTATGGCCCCCGTATACCATTGTTGTTCATTCGTATGCAGGGGTCCTCACGCAATTATTTCTTATGTCGGGTATCATTTTTCAATTTTTTCTCACGATAGAAGAAGTGGTGCCTTAGCCGAGAAACCTTAATTAAGGGTGCCATTTTGTCTTAAGGCAATACTCATTTATTATAGGAGTACATGGCAATTCGGATTGATGTCACCTCTACTATCTCCGATGCGCGCGCCCTTGTAAAAGCACATGCATTCCAAGCTCTGGCAGGGAGTGTTGTAAAGAAGGTATATGTTGTTGATTCATATCTTATTGACGCATCGCTTTCAAAACCCGCGATTCAAAAAGTTCGAAACGCACTAACAAACGCACAAGTCGAAACATCGCACGTCGGTCGCTGGCTACCAGCGCATTTTTCATATGGGATTGAGGTAGGCTTCCTTCCTGGGGTAACTGATAATGTGGCAACAACAACACAACAGACTATTGAAGACGTAGTTGGACGAGCTTTTAAAAATTCTGAGCGTGTTTACTCTTCACAAACATATTTCATTGAAGGTACGCTTTCTCGGAATACAGTTCAAAAGATAGCGCGTTCAATTCATAATCCTCTTATTCAATCAGCAATTATTCATGACTCAACATTGAGAAAACATAAGAATGTTTTCTCAATACCAAGAGTGGTGCTTTCAGGTTCTTCTCGCGTGCTCGATATTGATCTGGAAATCTCTGATGAAGAATTAGAATCGATCGGTAAATATGGCATTAAAGACTCTAATGGAGCACGAGGCCCACTCGGTCTTGACCTTGATGCTTTAAAAGCAATCCGTTCTCATTTCCAACATATCGGCAGAAAACCAACCGATATAGAAATTGAGTCTTTCGCTCAGACGTGGAGCGAACATTGTAAGCACACTATATTTAGTAACCCAATTGACTCCATTAAAGATGGGATTTATAGAACATATATAAAAGGTGCTACAAAACGCATCCGAGCAAAAAAAGGAAAAAAAGATTTCTGTGTCTCGGTTTTTAAAGACAACTCAGGCGGTATTGTTTTTGACGAGAACTACGTAGTAACGCATAAAGTAGAGACACATAATAGCCCTTCTGCGCTTGATCCCTATGGTGGAGCGGTCACTGGAATTGTTGGAGTTAACCGAGACTCATTAGGGTTTGGTATGGGTGCAAAACCTGTTGCGAATGTGTATGGATTTTGTTTTGCTCCACCAAACAAAAAGAAACATCTCTATCGAGATAAAGATCAGAAAATGGAGATGCTTTCTTCAAAGCGTATTGCAGACGGTGTGATTCAAGGAATAAATGCAGGGGGAAATCAAAGCGGTATTCCGACACAACATGGGTTTATGTTGTTTGATGAAACGTATAGAGGTAAACCACTAGTTTTTGCCGGAACCGTTGGTCTCATTCCAAAAAAAGATGTGAGCGGAAGAGTTCTGTATGAAAAGAAGGCTGAGCCAGGAGATTTTATTGTAATGGTGGGTGGACGTGTAGGACTCGACGGGATTCATGGTGCTACTTTTTCTTCGGTTGAAATGGATTCAGGATCTCCAGCTACTGCTGTCCAAATTGGAGATCCAATAACTCAAAAAAAATTCTCAGATGCGATCTGTAAAGAAGCAAGAGATTTAGGACTCTATAACAGCATTACCGACAATGGCGCAGGAGGACTTTCAAGTTCAGTAGGAGAAATGGCAAGAGAATCTGGAGGATGTGAAGTTATCCTCGACAGCGTTCCTTTAAAGTATCCAGGACTTGAACCGTGGCAAGTTTGGATTTCAGAATCTCAAGAGCGTATGACGCTTGCAGTTCCTAAAAAGAAATGGCCTGCATTTAAAAAACTAATGGAGAGCAGAGGAGTTGAGTCGACTGTGATTGGTATGTTCACTTCAAGCGGTTCGTGCGTGGTTACTTATGGGAATAAAAAAATTATGGATGTGGAGCTCGATTTTCTTCACGATGGGTTACCTCAGAAGCATTTAGTTTCAAAGAAAATTATTCTTCCAAAAGAGCCACTTAGACTCAAAGAGCCAAAAGATCTTTCTGGAACTGTTCTTGCTCTACTTTCTTCAATGAATATTGCATCTAATGAATTTCTTGCGCGTCAGTTTGATCACGAAGTGCAGGGCGGATCAGTGGTGAAACCTGTACAAGGTGCAGGAAGGATAATGGGTGACGTGTCAGTATTCCGCCCACTTCTTTCATCCCGGAGAGGTGTTGTAGTAGGAAGTGCGCTAACCCCACATTATGCGGTTCTCGACCCATACCATATGGCGGGCGCTGCTATTGATAACGCTATTCGAAATGCCGTCGCTGTAGGAGCTACACTTGATCATCTTGCAATACTCGACAATTTTTGTTGGGCGTCTTCTGACGAACCAGAACGTTTGTGGCAATTAAAAGAATCTGCTCGCGCATGCTACGACATGGCGGTTCTTTATGGCACCCCGTTTATTTCTGGAAAGGACAGCATGTTTAACGATTTTAAAGGATATGACGAAAAAGGGAATTTTGTAAAAATTTCTGCACTTCCTACACTTCTTATTTCTACGCTCGGTGTTATGGAGGATGCAACGCGCGCAATTTCAATTGATGTGAAATATGTCGGTGACTCGGTGTATGTGCTTGGCGAGACTCATAATGAACTAGGGGGTTCAGAGTATGCGCGCATGAATGGAGAGTCGTTACGAGGAGAAGTTCCGAAAGTTGATGCCAAGAAGAATATAAAGCTTTATCGCGCATTTACCCGTTTAGTAGAGAAAGAAATTGTAGCGTCAGCTATTTCGGTGGGCCGTGGCGGTTTAGCGGTAGCACTTTTGAAAACAGCGCTTGCAGGAAAGAAGGGTTTGAATATCTCGCTCTCAAAAGTACCTTCGACCATCAATAAGAAAGACGTAATACTATTTTCAGAATCACAAGGGCGTTTCGTAGTTACCGTTGCGCCAGAGAATGAAATACAGTTTGAAAAAATACTTAGAGGTATGGTGTTTAGAAAAATTGGTCAGGTGACTGCAGAAGATGCGGTAGTCATTAAGACGGGGAACAGTAATGTACGAATACCTCTCGCACAGGCATTTCTTTCATACCGTAAAACATTTAAAGATTGGTGATATGAAAAAAATTAAAGTACTCATATTTTCAGGTTATGGGCTTAATTGCGAAGAGGAGGCTCGTTATGGTTTCGAATTGGCCGGTACTGACGCATCAATTGTTCATATCAATGACTTAATTGATGGGAACGTAAAAATGGATACCTTCCATATCGCAGTATTTCCTGGTGGATTTTCATATGGCGATGATACTGGTTCAGGTAAGGCTTATGCAAATCGTATAAAGAATCACCTTTGGAAACCTCTTCAGAAATTTATTAAAGACGAAAAGCTTGTTATTGGTATTTGTAATGGGTTTCAAATTTTAACTCAACTTGGGATATTACCTGGAGCACTTACTTTTAATGAATCAAATCGATATTCTGATCGATGGACCGATATGGAAGTTGTTGGAGACAGCCCTTGGCTTAAAGGAATTACAAAAATTTCGGCTCCTATCGGACACGGTGAGGGAAGATTTGTTGCAGATAAGAAAACGCTTGCTGAGTTAAAGAAAAATAAAACAATTGCACTTCGCTATGTAAAAGGTGAAACCGCGACGTATCAAGATTTACCCGCAAACCCAAATGGTGCAACTGAGAACATTGCTGGGATACTTTCGCACGAGGGCAGGGTACTTGGGTTGATGCCACATCCTGATAGAGCTCTTTTTATGACCAATCTTCCTCACTGGAATGTGCTTAAAAATGAGGCGTTGCGTCACGGCTCTGATTTTCCTGATCACGGTCCAGGACTTCAAATATTCAAAAATGGTGTGAATTATTTTTCTGGGAAATAAGGTATTATGCAATTTAACAAACACATATGAACAACATACAAGTAGGCATCATTATGGGTTCTGATTCTGATCTTCTAGTAATGAAGGCAGCTTTCGAAGTACTGCATGATTTAGGTATTGAATCTGAAATTACCGCACTCTCAGCACACCGAGTGCCAGAAGCAGTGGCCGAGTACGCAAAAACAGCAGCAGGCAGAGGACTCAAGGTAATCATTGCTGGTGCAGGAGTTGCAGCGCACCTCCCAGG
>SCVI01000078.1 GCA_004296925.1 Patescibacteria group bacterium
CACCCAGCACGATGGCCGCGATCATCAGGCCGATGTTCCGCATGCCCGGCGTGGCGAAGGTGATGAGCGTGGCCAGCAGCATGCCGACGCCCGCCCAGGCGATGCCGCGCTTGGCCGTCACGGGGGATGACATGGCTTTCAGGCCGAGGATGAACAGCACGGCGACGACGAAATAGGAGACATCAATCAGCGCGGTCATTTTGCGTCCTTTTTGTTGGTCTTGAACATCGCCAGCATGCGTTCGGTGACGACATAGCCGCCCGCCGCATTGGCAGCGCCGAGAAATACCGCGAAAAAGCCGATCGCCAGTTGCAGCGGGTCGTTGGCATCCGCCCGGCCCAGCGCCACCATCGCGCCGACCAGCACCACGCCATGCACAAAATTGGAACCCGACATCAAGGGCGTGTGCAGGATCACCGGCACGCGCGAAATGACTTCGTAGCCGGTGAACGCCGCCAGCATGAAGATATATACGTAGATGAAGTTTTCCATGTCAGCTTTCTCCGAAGACTTTTTTTACACCTGCATGCACCAGCTCGCCATCGCGCGTGAGACATGCGCCATTCAGCACTTCATCGCTCCAGTCAAGATTCAAAACGCCGTCCTTGATAAACGGCGAGATGAAGTTGTAGAGATTCCTGGCGAACATTTCGGACGCATGCACCGGCATTTGCGCGGGCAGGTTCACCGCGCCAATGATCGCCACTTCGCCCACCTTGACGGTTTGCCCAGCCACTGTACCGGCGCAGTTTCCGCCGCCTTCGGCCGCCATATCGACAACCACCGCGCCCGGCTTCATGCCGGCAATCATTGCGGCGCTGATGATCAGCGGCGAGCGTTTGCCGGGAATCGCCGCCGTGGTAATCAGCACGTCGGCGTTGGCCACCGCACGGCCGAGTTTTTCTGCCTGCTGGGCTTTTTCTTCTTCGGTCAGCTCTCGTGCGTAGCCGCCAGTGCCCGCGGCTGAGACGCCGGTATCGACAAATTTTGCGCCCAAGGATTCGATCTGCTCGCGCGTCTCGGGCCGCACGTCGTAGCCTTCGACAACCGCGCCCAGGCGCTTGGCTGTGGCAATCGCCTGCAAACCGGCAACCCCGGCGCCGATCACCAGCACGCGCGCCGGGCGTATCGTGCCGGCCGCATAGGTCAGCATGGGGAAAAATTTCGGACAGTGGTTGGCCGCGATCAGCACGGTCAGGTAACCCGCCACGGCGGCCTGGCTGG
>SCVI01000075.1 GCA_004296925.1 Patescibacteria group bacterium
AAATTCGGAATTCTTTTCCCTATTCGTAATTCAAAATTCACAATTCATTAAAGCTATGGCAAAAATTCCCAAAGAAGCCTACGAACTTTCAGACGCCGAAAAGCGCGACCTGACCCAGCTCATCCAGCAGGGCAAGCCGCTGCCGGAGAAATACCGCTTTATCCTGTTCGAGGACAAGCGCGAGGTGGAGCTGGTGTGGAACGGCAAGACCCGCGACGTGTGCACCACCGTGCTGCCCTTCCAGTCGCTGGAGCATGTGGACGAGCCGCGCCAGGAAGCGCCGGAGATTCAGAGCGATTTGTTCGACACGCGCGGACGCCAGCTCAAGGGTTGGACCAACAAACTCATCTGGGGCGACAACAAGCTGATTCTCTCCTCGCTCAAGAGCGGCGCGCTGCGCCGCCAGATCGAGGACGCGGGCGGCCTGAAGCTGATCTACATCGACCCGCCCTTCGATGTTGGTGCGGATTTTTCGATGGACATCGAGATCGGCGGCGAGACCTTTCACAAGGAGCCCAACCTGCTGGAGCAGATCGCCTACCGCGACACCTGGGGGCGCGGGGCGGATTCGTTCATTGCGATGATTTACGAACGGCTGATCTTGATGCGGGATTTGCTGGCGGAGGATGGGAGTATTTATGTGCATTGCGATTGGCGGGTGACAGCGTTCATGCGCTCTGTGCTGGACGAAGTGTTTGGGCGCGATAACTATCGTGGAGAAATCGTTTGGAAACGAGATGCGGTAGGCAAGGGGGCAAAGAAACTTGCGCGTCACTGGCCGAAGACACTGGACAACATCATTGCGTTTGCACGTTCAAGCGCAGGAATCTTCAATTTCGTTCCGGCTGAACTTGTTGATAAGCAATTGAAAGAATTTCGCTACAGCGATCCCGATGGCCGGAAGTTCAAGCGAACGACCCTTGGAGATTATTCCAATGCATCAATCGCTCGCATGGAGACAGAAGGACTCATTTATGTTTCTTCAAGCGGGCAGAAATATAAGAAGTACTACCTGGATGAATATACGATTCAGTTGGATTCAATTTGGACTGACATCCCAGGGTTTGGTGTTGCCTCGTCCTCTCAAGAGCGCCTCGACTACCCTACCCAAAAACCAGAAACCCTGCTCGAACGTATCATCAAGGCCAGCAGCAACGAAGGCGATCTCGTCGCTGATTTTTTTGTCGGCTCTGGCACCACGGCGGCGGTGGCGGAAAAACTCGGCCGCAAGTGGATTTGCACTGACCTTGGCAAGTTCGCCATCCACACCACGCGCAAGCGGTTGATCCAGGTACAGCGCGAGTCTAAGGACGCGGGCAAATCGTTCCGCGCCTTCGAAGTGCTGAACCTCGGCCGCTACGAGCGCCAGGCCTATCTGAATGTCGGCGGACGGCTCAGCGGCGCGCGACGAGAACAGGCGCTGGCGCAGAAGGAACGTGAGTTCCGCGACCTGATCCTGCGTGCGTATCGTGCCGAACCGCTGGAAGGCGAGAGCTTCTTCCACGGCAAGAACGCCGGGCGGCTGGTCGTGATCGGCCCCATCAACCTGCCCGTGGGGCAGCTGTTTGTCGAAGAAGTCATCACCGAATGCCGCAAGCGCGGCGCTTCGCGCGTGGACATGCTCGCCTTCGAGTTCGAGATGGGCCTGTTCCCCGCAATGCTCGACGAGGCGAAGCAAAAAGGCATCGACCTCACGCCGAAGCAGATTCCCCCCGAAGTATTCGACAAGCGCGCGGTAGAAAAAGGGCAAGTGGTGTTTTTCGACATCAGCTTCATCGAGGCCACGCCGCGCTACAACAAGAAGGACAAGTTCACCCTGCAAATCGAACTGACCGACTTCTCCGTTTATTACACCCAAGGCGCAGCAGAAGCCGCCGCCGCAAGCCTCAAAGACGGCAAAAGCCAG
>SCVI01000022.1 GCA_004296925.1 Patescibacteria group bacterium
CCCCGTGGTCGCACCAAACTCTTCACCAAGTGTTGCAAGTTTTTTAAAGACCGGATCCTTTGGTTGAAACTTTTTCTCTCCAACATAAGTTTCGTATATTTTGGCAATACCCCACACAGCACGAACCGCTTGCGGAGGAACTCCGTTAAGCAAAAATCCTGCAGTCGTACAATGACTCGATGTTACAAAAGGATAATCACCCCAATCGATATCCAATCCGAAACCTTGCGCTCCTTCACCTAAAATAATGACTTCTTTTTTTGACGCATGAAAAGCCTTGTCGAGATCAATGAGATACGGTTTCAGCTCTTTCACGTCCTTAGCGCGTATACCGATTCGTGCGTACTTATCCCTATACGCAGGCCCGTTCCCTCTTTTTGTGGTCCCAATTTTTTTATCCTTATTGTCTTCTTTTTTATGAGCATCAGTAATAACGTGCGTATTGGTTGCAATAAAAATTTTGCCTTTTGTTCTAATACCTCCCGCCTCTAGTTCCATAATTTCTTTATGAAACTGCACAGGATCAATAACGCATCCTGGACCGATAATAGACGGAACTCCAAAAAAGACCCCTGCTGGGATGTGGTGCGTAACAAACTTTTTACCTTTATGAAAAATTGTGTGCCCTGCGTTACAACCTCCGTTATAACGAAGCACATGAGTGTATTTCTGCGTCTTACACAAATAATGAGCTACTTTGCCCTTGCCGGAATCGCCATACTGTAAGTCAACTATAATATCAGCCTTCACGTTGCAAAATGATATCACCCTTCCTTAAAATCTGCACACTGTTCATATGGTGTTTTGCGAAATTGCGACAGGGGTAGCAACACGAATAATGTTCAGAGTACTCCTCCCAATAACCGCTCCGGCTGTGGTGGTAACGGAAACCCTCCACTTTCCTGGAGACGGAAATTCAATCAGTGAATACCCTCGATACCCTTCAGGGCGGCCACCAGTAATTGGAAATTTGATGGTGTTTTTAGTAATCCATTTTTTTTCACTCGTGTCATAGTATTCCCATTTATGCACCACAGGTGCACCAAAATGTGCTGGTGCAAATATAGATGTGTACACATACGCTGGCTCTCCAGGCGCGAGATGAAGTGTAATGCCACCAATATCAAAGAATCGTTCATATGGCTCTCGTGCCTCATCTTCTGATACATACGTGTCGCCTACCTTCGTCACGGAGTGGTAAAACCCAATACTTTTAACCGATAACGGAATTGGTGGAATAACACTAGTGAAGTACATACCAACAACAACTAATACAACCACAACCACCCCTCCAATAACTCGGTGTAAATGCGTTGCAAATGCACGCGACAATACATATCCAATTCCCAAAAATCCTGTGAACACGAGAAGTGAAACGATAATACTTATAAGAAAAGTAGACACACTAAGCGAGTTTAAAAGGATCGGTGCTACAAGCGCAAAAAACAAAGAGAGGTTGAGAAAAAATAATGTTGTTTGAAATGGTATTGAATATTTTTCAGTGGTAATTAATTCGTTACCTAAAATAGCGATCGCTACAATAAATAAAAACGGCCAGCTCTGAGATAATGATCCGCTTGAAAAGTACAGTATGAGAAATGCTGAAAGAAGGTTTCCTGTTGCGTATTGGTGCACCACTGGCAACCATTCACGCACGCGACCCAAAAATCCTGTCGGGATTGAACGCGGATGTGAAGCAAGAGCAAGAATGGAACTGGCTGCGAGTACTAAATATCCCGAAAGTATTGCGATACTGAGAGTAAGATCAATATTTCTAAAAACCAAAGTGTCTACCAAAAAACCCAACACTAACGCGAGGGTAGCAATGTGGCGCTTGTTGCGATCTAAGAACTGGGCAATCTTTTTCATGGTTCTGACACTTCAGTATCAAGCACCTTAACAAAAAATACCACCCTACCGAAGAGTACTAACTCTACACGGCTCATTTAAAAAACAAAATAGTTTTAAAGAGGGCCGTAAAGAACTTTAAGTTTCGCAAGACCTCGATGTAACTGTACTGCGAGTGCATTTTTTGACTGTCCAGTAACAAGAATTATTTCAGCAAGTGACAAATCTTCAACGTATCGCATGCGCATTACATTCCGATACGGACGTGGAAGTCGCTGAATTAACAAAAGCGCCGCCTTCCCGTCTAGTGAATTAGTAAGTCGCTCTGTAGGATCAAATCCTGCTTCATATCCACTTCCGATAAGGAGTTCTAGAGAAAGTGTTTTATGTTTTCTATACTCGTCCACAATTAAGTTGTTGAGCACATGGTACAAAAAAGCTCTCATGACATCAATTTTCCCACCACGCGCAAGATAGAGCCATGTCTTGGTGAATGTTTCCTGTACAAGGTCTTCGCTTTTTTCTCGCTCATTCGTTTTGTAAAACGCGTGCGACATGAGTTTTCTGTCGAAATCATGATGCGCTGTCGTCAAAAGACCTTGCCTTTGCAATTTCTGCTTTGGAGTCATCATATAGTAAGCCGTCAGAACAAGTCCCTCATTACAGTGCCATTACAGTACCGAGAAAGGATGGAGTTAATACCTATGTAACAGTATACATCTATTTTCAAGTACATGAGACCAATAAACATTTTGTAATCAATCAATACATATAACGTCTTTAGAAATATGGATACAACAAAAAAAGATGAGCCCCACGAGATTGAACCGATTGGTTCCGATTATATTAAGAACCTGTGGCAAGAAAGTTGGTCGTACGTACGAACAATTGTAGATGTTGTACGGGATCCAATAGTGATTCTTGATAAAGACCTCCGTGTAAGGGCTGCCAATGAGTCCTTCTATCGAACCTTTCAAGTTGAATCAAAAGATACTGAAGGGGAAAGTATTTACTCACTCGGCAACGGTCAATGGGACATACCTGCACTTCGTAAACTCCTCGAAGACATATTGCCAAAGAATACTTTTTTCAAAGGGTTTGAGGTCACTCACAAGTTTCCATTCATTGGTCGCAAGGTAATGATTCTTAATGCGAGACAAATTAGGTTTAAAGAAGATACGGCTTCCACTTTATTCCCTCCTATCATTTTGCTTGCCATGGAAGATGTTACAGAAATCATGGTGGTAGCTGAAACTCTCGCAAACCACGCAAACCATATAGAATCAAGGTTTTCGGAAAAGACACTGAAACTCGAATCTCTTATACGCAAGCTTGAAAAAGAAGTAGCTGTCTTTAAAAAGAAAAAATAAAGTATTACATGTGCGATGTAATACTCTTATCCTTCGCACGTCTTCAATTACAGAGGCGCATGCAACGGTCGGGCATGTACCCAAGCACAACTACAACTTAATGACAAAACAATAAAAAATTATATGACAAAAACAATCACATTACACAACGTGTTGCGTAATACTCGTCTTCTCGGAGGTTTGGTATTTGCACTACTCGTTGTATCACTCCTCGGATCTCAGAATGCATACGCCGCAATCACTACTCAGTTAGATCTAGGTGACAGCGGATCGGAAGTAACGGAACTCCAGACTTACCTTTCGCTCGATCCATCTATATATCCATCTGGATTAGTAACTGGGTACTATGGCCAACTTACAAAAGCTGGCATAGAGCGATTCCAGACAGAACAAGGAATCGTATCGAGTGGTACACCCGCAACTACAGGGTACGGCCGAGTCGGTCCTCAAACCATGCTTCGTATCAATACCCTTATGGGCTCTGGCGGACAACCTTCTGGAGATGCAACTCCAATAATGAGCACGCCTGTCGTGCAGTACACAAGTACAAGCGTTACGTTCACATGGGTAACTAATGAACCAACGCAGGGACAAGTATTTTGGAGCAACAATCAACTTACCTTCGCTGAAGCTACTGGCCCTCGCCAACAGCCTTACGTGAGCGGTACTCTTGCTCTTGATTCTGGTGGATTAAAAACTAGTCACTCAGTGACAGTCAGTAATCTCAGTCCAAACACGACCTATCACTACCTCGTGAGAAGCGTCGACAACGTCGGCAACATGAGCATGGTATGGCCAAGTCATTTCCTAACCAGTAACTAAATTGGTTTTGATAAAAAAACTCCTAGGTAAAACCTAGGAGTTTTTTTATAGCTTCCAACAAAACACCTCCCAATGGGAGGTGTTTTGTTTTTGGGGTGATCGATGGGACTTGCCTACAACTCTCGCCTCACCCATGTTCGGCTCGGTCGCAGGACCTCTCGGCACGATTTGCTAATCGCCCGCTCACGGTTTCTTGAAACAGGAAACATGACTCCGACCTTCAAGTCCCGCCGTGAGCAAAATTATTTGCTCACTTCAAAACCCCACATGACGAAACCCACACAAGGCGGGTGTCATCTTTTGGGGTGATCGATGGGACTTGAACCCACAACCGCCGGTACCACAAACCGGTGCTCTACCAGTTGAGCTACGACCACCATGCTGAATAGACTGAAGTCGATTCTGATTTCGTAGTGTATCCTGAAATCAGCTCTCATTTCAATGTGTGGTCACAAGTAAATTTCCTGACGGAAATTTCTCGCGACCCCAGCTCGCGGTTTTTGCCTTTCGCTTCGCTCAAACAAAAACATCGCTCCGCCACGCACACAAGCAGAAAATCTGCCGCAGGGCAGATGTTTCTGACTTGTGTGCGCAGGACTGGACTCGAACCAGCAAGCCCTTGCGGGCGCTACCACCTCAAGGTAGTGCGTCTACCAATTTCGCCACCTGCGCAGGTGTTCGTATTCTAAGTACTTTTCAATCTTTTGCAAACAAAAAAACGACTTACGCCGCTTTTTCTGCTTCTGCTACTTCTTCTGGAGTAGAAGGTTCAGCAACTTCGATTGGGGCGACGTCTGCTTCTACAACCTCCACCACCTCTTCAATTTCACTCACAACGTCGTCTGTTTGTGGTGCAGTAATAGTTGCAGGAGTCATTATTGTCATGCGACGCAATTGACGGCGAACTTCACGGGCAACCTTATCACGAATGTAATATAGTTTTGCTCGACGAACCTTTGAGCGTCGTATGACCTCAATTTTTTCAATCATTGGAGAATAGAGGGGGAAGATTTTTTCAACACCAATACCAGAAAGAGTGGCGCGGACTGTAAACGTCGCTCCTGGTTCTGTTCCGTGTTTTCGTGCCAATACCAAACCTTCAAATACCTGAAGTCGAGTTTTACCTTTTTCTTGAATTTTCTGATGCACGCGCACTACGTCACCCGAACGAATGTCGAGTCCTTTTCTCTCGGCTACATTTACCGGTGAGATAGTCTGTGTATCTAAAGCTGTCATAGGGTCGAAAAATAGCACAGGAGCGCCTTTTCTGCAAATTACAGCCCTAAATCTCTCCCTAGATTAAACCTGAAGACTGAGTTGTTTTTCTGCTTCTATAAAATCAGGGGGAAGCAGCGCTTCAAATGTACGCTTCTCTCCAGGAGAAATAGAAATGGTGAGAGAAAGTGCGTGTAGAGCAAGTCGATCAAACCCCAAAGCGTATTCCCTTTTAGGTGCATAGAGGCAGTCTCCAACCAGAGGGTGCTGTAGTGCTTTAAAATGCACCCGTATTTGATGCATTCTCCCCGTCTGAGGTGATGCCTCAACATAGGAAAAATCACCCGAGGCAGACAGCTTTTTCCATTTTGTAAGTGCATCACGAAGTGGCGCTTTAGCGCCTCGCTCAGCCGAACGCTTTCTAAAGTCGCTTTTTGAGCGACCAATCGGAAGTTCGATAACCCCTGACTCATCTGGCATTACTCCCCACAGAAACGCTCGATACTTTTTTTGAACTTCACGATTTTTAAATTGTTGTTTTAGATACAGAAATGAATTTTGGTGTTTCGCTAGGATAATTACTCCCGATGTTTCTTTATCGAGTCTGTGCACAATACCCGGCCTATCGATTGAAGTCCCGTTTGTGAGTACGAGGGGCTCCCCTACTCCCTTACTCTCTGGAAAGCGTGCAACAAACCAATCTGCAAGCGTCTCCTCAACGCGCGTGCCATCTTTATGTACAGATAATCCTGACGGCTTACTGAGAACCGCCACATCTTCATTTTCAAAAATAACTTCTACGGTATTCATGAGCCAATTCTTCGCTCTCTTTCTTGGTATTCATCAAAAACTCTCTCTAGCTCTTCTACAGAAAAATCCGGCCAATGTTTCTCTAGAAAAAAAAGTTCACTATAAACACTTTGCCATGGCAAAAAACCAGAAACTCTCTGCTCGCCTGACGTACGAATAATTAAATCAGGGTCCGGAATACCTTTCGTCAATAACTCTTCGGCGAAGGTTTTTTCATCTATTTCTCCCCCTTTTTCTATCAAACGATTTACCGCGGTAAGTATCTCTGCTCTACCGCCATATGAAAGTGCAAACACTGCGGTGCCACCAGAATTTTTTGCTGTTCTCTCTTCTGTGTCTTTCATAATTTTCTGTATCGCAGGCGAAAACCTTTCCAATTGCCCAATCATGCGGACTCGAATAGCTCGCGCAGGATCTTTTTCTTTTTCAACCGCTTTGAGGATTTCTTTAAACCCCACTTCGAAAAGTGACATTAAGTAAGAAACCTCTTCTTCGGAACGATTCCAATTCTCAGTTGAAAATGTGTAGAAGGTGGCATACTCGAGCCCATATTTTTCTTTAAGTTGCGGAAATGCAGCAGCTAGTTTTCGGAGTGGCTCTAAACCAGCTTTATGTCCTTCACTTGTTGGAAGCCCGCGAGCCTTCGCCCAGCGTCTATTACCATCCATAATAATTCCGATTGAACGAATTGGTTTCATATATACAAGAGGTGTATAAATTCAAAACTCTAATGTAACCCTTTAAGTCACACAGTTCCTACTGAACTTCAACACATCATAAATCATTTGTGCGCGATGAGGGACTCGGTTACAACTCAAAACTCGCCGTCGCTCGTTTTGGTCGCTACCCCACCTCGCTGTCTCTCGAACCGAGAGACAAAGCTCCGGCTTTCTCGTCCCTACACAAATGATACTCATTTGTGCGCGATGAGGGACTCGAACCCCCGGCATCTTCAGTGTAAATGAAGCGCTCTACCAACTGAGCTAATCGCGCAAATTTTCAATGTAACCCTTATATTCACGAACGTGTGAATATTTAGCGCTCTACTCCGGCTAGCGAGGGAAAGAATAAAATCTTTTTATTCTTTCCGAGCGACGACGGAGAAAGTCGCCCCGCGACTTACCAACTGAGCTAATCGCGCGTTTTTGCATTATGCACACAAGTAGATAACCTGTAAATGCGAGACTCCCAACAACTCACAGTCTCTGCTATGATTCCTTAAAACGCGTATGATTTTAAATAAACACAGGAAAAGCTGGTCAGGGTTTAATTAGTACTATTCGCCCTCGCAGTATGTGAGTGTTTTTTATTATTTACTTCATCTTCATTAAAACAAATTCATGATTCAACTATCAGAAAAGTCGTTCAAGAAAGTGATGATTGCTCTGTCTGTGTATCTTGTTTCACTTTTTGCAGCAAATACGCTCGGACTAAAGATTATGCCGTTTATTCTCGGCTCTCATCTTTCGGTAGCGGTCTTCTCGTTTCCAATAGTGTTCCTAATGACAGATGTTATTGGAGAAGTGTACGGGAAAAAGATTGCAAAATGGTTTGTGCTCGCAGGCTTTGTTTCAACTTTCCTCTTTATAATTTACTCACTCATCTCGCTCGCCATGCCATGGGCAGACGCAGGACTTTGGGTGAAGGGAGGATATGAACAAGTCTTCGGTATTTCGCTTCGTATTGCAGCAGCGTCTTTGGTAGCTTTCCTTGTTGCTGAATACCAAGATGTTCTCTCATTTTTCTTCTTCAAAAATTGGTTTGGCACCAAACACTTCTGGCTTCGCTCAAACCTTTCAAACCTATGGTCACAGTTTCTCGACACAACACTCTTCATGGTTATTGCGTTCGCAGGCGTATACCCAACAGCAACTCTTGTAAGTATTATCATCTCGTGGTGGCTATTTAAGGTTGGTATGGGAGTTCTCTACACACCGCTATCCTACCTTGCCATCCACTTGCTACGAGACCGTGAAGACACAGAAAAAAAATAAACCTCACTTTGTTGCGTACGTTGCGTCATCTATAGACGGACGTATTGCGCTGAATACCCTTCACCAACCTGATTGGACGAGTAGTGAGGATTGGAAGTTTTTTCAAAGAGAACTTGGGAACGCTGATGCGGTAGTGGTTGGCAGAAACACATTCAAAACAGTCGAAAAAAGACTCCAGAAGCGAAACACGTTTGTGCTCACCAGCAAAGTTAAGACTACGCTTGCAAAAGACTCTGTCGTGTATGTAAATCCAAAAACAGCTTCACTGTCCAAACTCTTATCTGAGTATAAATCTGTTGCAGTTGTTGGAGGTGCGAGCGTGTACCAGACAATGTTAGACAAGGATCTTCTTGATGAGCTCTACGTGACCATAGAGCCTTTGGTTTTTGGAAGAGGGCGTCCTATGTTTGAGGGAGGACTAAAAAATCATGTGTTTACACTCGTGTCGCAAAAGAAGCTAAATAGTCGAGGGTCACTTTTACTTCGATACAGAATTGCAAAAAACAAAAAGCTTAAAAACTCTAAGAAGTCTTGATTAATAAAACATCTATCCATAGACAACCTCTCGGTTTCCAATATTCCGGTCTAGTGTAATTATGCTATAGCATAATTACACTAGACCAAGATTCTCACTAATCACTATGTGGTGATTTTTAATGGTAGTTAGCGTACAGTGCATCAGTATATGAAAGTTCAAGCTATTAAGACGCGTCTATTCCTGAAAAACGAAACACTATCTTCTTTTGTTACCGATGAAATAGAAAACATACCTGAGAAGTCAGTACTTGTAGTAAGTTCAAAAATCGTTGCACTGTCAGAAGGAAGAACGTCAAAAAAATCTGATCTAAAAAAACTGGTGCTTG
>SCVI01000088.1 GCA_004296925.1 Patescibacteria group bacterium
TAAGAGTCGAATGCGTAGAATCTTACCAGGTTTTGATTTTGGGAGCAGTGATCTCTGCCCGATTGGTTCTTTCTAGCGCTGATGCCGTTTGAATCGCCAACGCATCTAGCATCATGATTTCGTCACTTGAAAAGATCTTCTTCGGATCAGCCGGTATAATTCCTAAAACCCCAATCACCACGTTTCCACTGGTTAATGGCAAATAACAACCTCTTGCACTTGGCATGGTATTGGTGCCAAGCCCAGCTTGTTCATTATGGCCAAATGCCCATTGTGCGGCACTTTGCTCTTTAAGATCGGCTTTAATACTAGGATGCGAAGATAACTGTAAATGCCCAAAATGATCAGGTGTCCAGACAGTGACAGCGCTTTCAAAAGCATCACCAATATGTTGTGAAACCACTTTTGCAATTTTTGCTTTGCCGGTTGCTTGTACTAATTTGTGGCTTAAAGCATAGAGCTCGGCAGTAAATTTTTCTCGCTTACGAGCAAGTAGATTTTGAATTCGTAGTTGCGACGTTAATGAGCTAATAACTAGCGCGGTTAATAGCAAGACGCTAATTGTCACAATATCGCGTGGATGATAAGTGCTAAGGCTATAATACGGTTGTGTGAAAAAGAATTTATATAAAATAACACTTAAAACAGAAGCCAGTATTGACGCAGAACGTTCGCTCGTTGCAGCAGCAAACACAACGCCAGCAAGATAAATCATGACCACATTTTCAGGGTCCAGCCATTCTTTAACCGGTAGCCCAACTAATGTGCAACCAATGATAATAAAAATCGCACTGAAATATGACCACCATGCCGTATTAATGGTAGCTTTAGATTTTTTGATGGTGCTGCGTTCGCTGTCTTCATTAATAATGTATACGTCAATATCTTCGCTATTATCAATGATATCATAGACCAAGTTGCCAAAGAGCTTTGATTTGATTTTTGAAACTTTTGATTTAGCCACCATGATCCTTGTGAAATTGTTTTCTTTGGCATACTTCAATATGGCCGCTGAAACATTAGGTTCTTGAATAGTAATGGTTTTAGCGCCTAACTGCTCAGCAAGACGTAGTGTTTTTTCAACATAAGCCTTTTCTTCGTCGCTTAATTTGAGATAATTTTGGTTCTCAACATAAACAACAGTCCATGGACATCGCAAGCGAGTTGCTTGCTGCTTTCCTGTTCTGATTAGCGCAGACGAAATTGATTTGGTATTAATGCAAACTAATAGTTTGTCAGCAATGAGTTGCTTTTTATCTATATTTTTATATTTTTTATAAATATCACGAAGCGCATCGACGCGCTCGGCAGTGCGGCGCAAAGCAATTTCACGTAAGGCAATTAAGTTCTCCATTTTGAA
>SCVI01000089.1 GCA_004296925.1 Patescibacteria group bacterium
CAGCTGGCGCAGGCCGACATCGAGGAGTCGAACCGCATCCTACGTAAATGCGTGCATTGCGGATTCTGCAACGCGACCTGTCCGACCTTCCTGCTGCTCGGCGACGAGCTCGACGGGCCGCGCGGCCGCATCTACCTGATCAAGGACATGATCGAGAACGACCGGCCGGCGACAGAAAAGATCGCGCGTCACATCGACCGCTGCCTGTCGTGCCTCGCCTGCATGACGACCTGTCCCTCGGGCGTCCATTACATGCACCTGGTCGATCACGGCCGCCGGCATATCGAAAAGACCTACCGTCGACCGCTTGCCGACCGGCTGCTGCGCGATTTCCTCGCCTGGATCATGCCCGACCCGGCCCGGTTCCGCCGGATGATGGGCTTGGCGCGGCTGGCGAAGCCGCTGGCCTTGCTGCTGCCGGGACGAATCGGCGCGATGGGCCGGCTGACACCCGGAAAACTGCCCGCGCCCGGCCTGACCGCAACGCCGCGGGTGTTTCCGGCCGAAGGGCGGCGGCAGAAACGCGTGGCGCTGCTCGCCGGCTGCGTCCAGCAGGCGCTCGACCCGGCAATCAACGACGCGACGGTGCGGCTGTTGACCCGGCACGGCTGCGAGGTGACGGTGTCCGAGGGTGCCGGCTGCTGCGGCTCGCTGACGCATCACCTCGGCCGCGACGCGCTCGATTTCGCGCGCGCCAATGTCGACGCCTGGATGCGCGAGCTCGACCGCGGCGGCCTCGACGCGGTGATCGTCAACGCCTCGGGTTGCGGCACGACGGTCAAGGATTACGGCTTCATGCTGCGCGAGGATCCGGCCTATGCCGCCAAGGCGGCGAAGATTTCCGCGCTCGCCCGGGACGTGAGTGAATTCATGGCGTCGCTCGGCCTCAAGCCGGCGCAGATTGCGCCGGGCATGCGCGTCGCCTATCACTCGGCGTGCTCGCTCCAGCACGGCCAGCGCGTCCACGTCCAGCCGAAGCAGCTGCTGGCACAAGCCGGGTTCGCCGTGCTCGAC
>SCVI01000090.1 GCA_004296925.1 Patescibacteria group bacterium
CAGCGAAGATAGCGCAGATGCCGGGGTGGAGAAACTCGAATCAACTCAATCCCGGTGTCACCGCGTCGGCCATCACCTGCGCCAACGCGGCCGCACGAGCGTCGGAAAACAGGTCTTCGAGGAGGATTTTCCGGCCGTCCGGACCCGCCAACGGCACCCGCCAGTTCGGATATTCGTCGGTGGTGCCCGGCTGATTCTGGGTCCGCACGTCGCCGACCGCATCGGGCAGGGCCAGCGCCAGCAGCCGCGACGGGGTGCGGGTGAGATAGCGGTACAGGGCCAGGACGGTCTGGTCGGCGTCGATCGCCACGGGCGCGTTCGCTGGCAACAATCCCGCCGCCCGCAGGACGTCCAACCAGCGCTGCTGGTCGGCGCGATCGGCCGCGACCTCTTCCTTGTACGGACGGGTCAGCAGCCCGAGGTCGCGGCGCAGCCGCAGATGCGCACCGGCGAGGTAACCCGCCGTCGGTGGCAGGTCATGCGTCGTCACCGCCGACAGGCAGTACTCGCGCCACCGCGGCGCGGGCAGCGGTCCGCCGTCCTGATCGGCCTCGAACCACAGGATCGAGGTGCCGAGCAGACCGCGGTCGCGTAGGTAGTCGCGAACCCACGGTTCGACGGTGCCCAGATCCTCGCCGACCACGACCGCACCGGACCGGTACGCCTCGAGCGCCAGGACGCCGATCATCGCCTCGTGGTCGTAGTGGACGTAGGTACCGTCGACGGGCGTCGCACCGTCCGGAATCCACCACAGCCGGAACAGACCGATGATGTGGTCGATGCGGACACCGCCCGCGTGCCGCAACACCGCCCTGACGACGGCGCGGAACGGCTCGTACGCCCGCTCCACGAGTTCGTCCGGACGCCACGGTGGCTGTGACCAGTCCTGCCCGAGCTGGTTGAACTCGTCCGGCGGCGCCCCCGCTGAGACCCCGGTCGCCAGCACATCCTGCAGTGCCCACGCGTCGGCGCCGCCCGGGTGCACGCCGACCGCCAGATCGTGGACGATGCCAAGGGACATGCCCGTCTGGACCGCGGTGGCCTGGGCGGCGGTCAGCTGGTCATCGAGCTGCCACTGCAGCCATCGATGGAAATCGATACGGCTGCTGTGCTTTTCGGCGAATGCCCGCACCGCCGGATGGTCGGGGTGCTGAAACTCCGCCGGCCAGTCGCGCCAGTCGTCGCCGTGCTTCTCGGCCAGCACGCACCACGTCGCGAAGTCGTCGAGCGTGCGGCCGGTCCGCTGCCGGTAGCCGTCGTACGCGAGGGCCCGCCCCGCCGAGCGGCGGGCCCGGTACACCTCCTTGAGTGCGTTGCGCTTGGACTTCCACGCGGCGTCGCGATCGATGAACTCGTTCTTGTCGGCGCG
>SCVI01000076.1 GCA_004296925.1 Patescibacteria group bacterium
TGCAATGGGGCCGGCACTACTTTATCTGTAATACCAACAGCAGGTGGAACTATTTACTGGAATACCGGAGCTACCGGAAATAGTATTTCAGTTTTTGCATCCGGTGATTATTATTGCTGGGAAATCAATGGCTGTGGACAAGGACCTAACAGTGAGGCCATATCGATCAGTACCGGCAGTTCCCCTGCTGCCCCTTCGATTTCGAGTAGTGCCGGTACTTTACTTTGTAATGGTGGCAGTACAACGCTTACGGCCGCTGGGATTGAGGGATCGGTCACATGGAGTACAGGTCAAACGGGCAACTCCATTTCGGTAAACACCGCCGGTGCCTATTATGCCTACCAATCCAACAGTTGTGGAACCAGTCCTATTAGCAATACTATCACCCTTAGTGCCGGAGCTACACCAGCCGCCTTGAGTATAAGTAGCAGTAATGGAGCTCTACTTTGCAATGGGGCTTCTACTACTTTAAGCGCTTCGGGAGTAGAAGGAACTGTTAGCTGGAGCACGGGACAGACGGGTAATTCAATCACGACCAGTTCGGCCGGTACCTATTATGCTTATCAAACCAACAGTTGTGGTACCAGTGCCAACAGCAATACTATTACCCTAAGTACAGGCAGTACACCGGCTGCACCCACTATCAGCAGCAATAACGGCACATTACTATGTAATGGTAGTGCTAGTTTGCTATCAGCGGCCGGTATTGATGGCACAGTGAACTGGAGCACGGGTCAAACGGGTAGTTCTATCAGCGTCAGCACTGCGGGAACCTATTATGCCAATCAGACCAATAGTTGCGGAACCAGTGGTAATAGTAATACCATCAGCTTTAGTACCAATGTTACACCGGCTGCACCTGGTATCTCCAGCAATAACGGCAGTTTTTTATGTAATGGGGCTTCTACAGTTTTGGGTACTTCTCCATCTTATGGTGGTTTTATTCGCTGGAATACGGGTCAGACGGGCAACACGATCACTGTTTCGGCGGCTGGAACCTACTATGCATGGGAACAGAATGGTTGTGGTAATTCCGCCAATAGCAATGCTATCATCATCACGACTGGCAATGTGCCAGTAGCCCCTACCGTTAGTCCAGGCAGCAATCAACTGCTTTGTAATGGTGCCTCCACTTCATTGACAGCTACCGGTTCCAATATTACCTGGTCGACAGGTAATACAGGTACTAGTCTGACGGTTTCTAGCGCAGGCACTTATTATGCCTATGATCGCAACGGTTGTGGTAACTCCTCTTTTTCCAACCAGGTAGTGATTGCTACCGGCAATTGCCCGATACCTGTTCCTGGCACGTCTTATACTATTTGCCCGGGAACACTCAAAACACTGGATGCCGGTAGCGGATTTGAATCCTATCTCTGGAGTAATGGTGCCAGCACCCAAACCATCAGTGTTGGCCCCGGAACCTATTCGGTAACCGTGATGAAAAATGGTTGTTATGCCAGTTCCGCTATTGTAACCGTCAGCTATTACACGGTTACCATTCCTACAATTACCCCTTCCGGCCCGACGAGCTTTTGTACAGGAAACAGTATTATCCTTACCGCATCCACCGGCATCGCTTATTTGTGGAATACAGGGGCTACTGGTTCTACTATCAATGTGAGTTCTGCCGGAAATTATTCTGTAACAGTTACAGATAATAATGGATGTCAGGTAAATTCCAA
>SCVI01000023.1 GCA_004296925.1 Patescibacteria group bacterium
ATTAAGATAGTTTCGCAGCGTGAATGACGGGAAATGTTTTGAGTACATTCAAATTAGACACGTAAACAACGATATATACGTTATGGGACTGGATTGGTCTGCCGAGACCCTATAGACTGTGTTAATGCAGACTGTATTTGTAGGGCTTTCTGGTGGAGTTGATTCGGCAGTTTCAGCGTATGTATTAAAAAAGCAAGGATATCGAGTGGTCGGTGCCTTTATACAAGGGTGGGAGCCCGATTTTCTACCCTGCACTGGTGTAAGGGATCGATTAGAAGCAATGCGTGTAGCGGCACATTTAAATATCCCTTTCGTCACCTATAATCTTGAAGAAGAATACAAGAGAGATGTAGTTGATTATTTTGTCGAGGAATATCGTTCCGGTAAGACTCCAAACCCTGACGTGATGTGCAATAGGGCAATTAAGTTTGGGGCATTTTGGGACAAGATTAAATTCGACGGAGCTGATTTTCTAGCAACTGGTCATTATGCACAAGTTGAAAATAATACCGACAGTTATTCCTTAACGGTGTCTCAGGACACCAATAAAGACCAAACATATTTTCTTTGGACTTTACAACAATCTGACTTGGCGCATACCCTGTTTCCAATTGGAAATTTATTGAAAGATGATGTTCGCAGGCTTGCACTTGAGGCTAATTTACCAAACGCGAAGAGACCCGACTCACAAGGACTCTGTTTTCTAGGACACGTAGATATGCGAGCGTTTTTGAAACGTTATATCCCAAGTATTACTGGTATTGTACGAAATTCCGAAGGAAAAGAAGTTGGGACACACGACGGCGCTTGGTTTTACACAATAGGGCAAAGGCATGGCTTCGATGCGCAAAGTCCCGAGAGGCAATATGTGATAGCAAAAGATGTAGAAAAAAACGAGCTCACCATCGCAGATTTACAGCCGAAAGATGAATTTAAAAAAGCATATCAACTAGAACGGATAAGTGCTGTGTCTGGAGAGATTTCAGATGGTGCCTATATGGCGCGATATAGGTATCGACAAGCTCTTATGCCGGTTACATACAAAGATGGCAGTGTATTATTTGATACGCCTCAGCATATCGCTGAAGGACAATCATTGGTTTTGCATGATTTAAACCTGAAAAAAGTTATTGGCGGTGGTACCATTCAATAATTATGACTGACATTGTTAAAGGGGATGGCACCACAGAGGCATTTGAACCACACAAACTAGTCGGTTCGATGCTCCGAGCGGGAGTTGAAAGAAGTGTTGCTGAGCAGGTTGCTCGTGATGTGACGCGAGAAATCAAAGACGGTATGAGCACTACTGAAATTTATAAGAGTGCTTTTAAGTTACTACGTGATGAAGAACGAGTGATAGCTGCAAAATATTCCATGCGGCGCGCTATTTTAGACTTAGGGCCGACAGGATTTCCTTTTGAAGATTATATAAGTGCGGTTATGCGTGCGAAAGGATATGAAACTCAAACGAGAGTTATTTTGCAAGGTAAGTGCACTGAACACGAAGTTGACGTGCTTTTGCGTAAAGACGGAAAGGCGTATGGAGCCGAATTAAAATTTCATAATACTCCAGGGTTTAAAACAGATTTAAAAACCGCGCTCTATGTACGGGCTCGATTTTCCGATATTGAGTCACACGCTCACGCTGAAGGAGCACATTGCGCAATAGACGGTGGTTGGCTAGTTACTAATACAAAATTTACGCAGAACGCCATCGATTATTCTATGTGCGCAGGTATTCAACTTTTGGGGTGGAGCTACCCAGATGTTGGAAATCTCTCACAATTCATACATGAAACAGGCGTCTATCCGATTACAGTACTTACTACGCTCTCAAAAAAAGAAAAATCTCAACTATTAAGTGCTGGTGTGGCCCTTTGTCACTCGCTTGCAGAAGATGCTGACGCGTTAAGCCGAATAGGTATTTCTGGTAAGAAACAAGCTTCTGTTATAAAAGAAAGTGTCCAAATCTGTAAAGCGTAGGTTTCTTCTCTAATGATATAATTTTTAAATGTCTCAATACTATAAGCCACACCGTAAGGTCGATTGGAATTACGGTGGCCCGAGGTGGCGCTTGTCTAGATCAAAAATAGACCTTTTCATACAATGTCCTCGTTGTTTTTATATAGACAACAAGTTAGGAACAGCACGTCCTCCCGGGTTTCCTTTTAACTTAAACTCCGCAGTCGATAAACTATTAAAGAAAGAGTTTGATATACATCGCAATGATGAAACACCGCATCCATTAATGGATGCGTATGGCGTTGACGCAGTACCGTTCCAACATGAAAAAATGGACGTGTGGCGTGAAAACTTCAAAGGAGTGGATTGTTTCCACAAACCTACCGGATTTACTGTTTCCGGTGCAATAGATGATGTTTGGGTTAATCCCGCAGGATCGCTTCATATTGTTGATTACAAAGCCACCAGTAAAGACGAAGAAGTTACATTGGATGCTGAGTGGCAGGATGGATACAAGCGTCAGATGGAAATTTACCAGTGGCTTTTTAGGCAAAACGGTTTCATTGTTTCTGACACAGGATATTTTGTCTACGCAAACGGAAAAACTGATGTCGCAGTATTTGACGGAAAACTTGAATTTGATATTAAGGTCATTCCGTACGTTGGTAATGCAAACTGGATTGATGACACATTGCTCGCCATTTACGCATGCTTAAACCAAAATGAAATTCCGAAAAACGGAGAGGCCTGCGACTACTGCACCTACCGAAAAGCTGTGGGGGAAGTACTTCAGCCTTTCATTAAAAAAGACGCACCTGGCACAAAAGAAGTAAGTCCAAAAAGTAAAGGAGATGTTTCTCATGAGCAGTCACTTTTCTCCTAAATTTAAAGATAATTTTACCGAACGCGTTCTTGATGTGGTTTTGAAAATACCAAAGGGAAAGACAATGAGTTATGGGGAAGTAGCAAAAGCTGCTGGAAAGGCCAAGGCAGGGCGGGCGGTGGGTAGAATAATGGCACAAAATAAAGATAAAAAAATACCTTGCCATAGGGTGATACGAAGTGATGGGTCTTTGGGTGGGTACAATGGTCTTGGTGCTTCTAGTAAAGAAAAACTACTTCGAAGTGAGGGCGCTATTAAGTAGAATTATGGAAATTGACTTGGAAGAATCTTGGAAAACGCAATTAAAAGAGGAGTTTGTGAAAGAGTACTTTCCTAGACTCATAAAATTTATAAAAGAAAGTTACGAGAATCGAATAGTTTTTCCTGAACAAAAGTATATTTTTCGAGCGTTCAATGTAACACCTTTTGAAAAGGTTAAGGTTGTCATTCTTGGGCAAGATCCTTATCACGGCAAGGGGCAGGCAAATGGACTCTCTTTTGCTGTGTCAAATAATGTGAAGATTCCTCCATCGTTACAAAATATATTTAAAGAAGTTGAATCGGATCTAGGTAAAAAATTAGTGCACACGGATGGTGATTTAATTCGATGGGCAAGGCAAGGTGTCTTACTTCTTAATGCAACGCTTACGGTAGATCCTGGCAAACCTCTGTCTCACAAAGAGAGAGGGTGGGAAGAGTTTACTGACCGTGTGATTCAAAAACTCTCAGAAAAGAGAGATTCAGTAGTATTCATTCTGTGGGGCAATTATGCAAAAGCGAAAGGAGTGCATATAGATCGCACGAAACATCTTGTCCTTGAATCTCCGCATCCATCACCTTTTTCAGCGTATGGTGGTTTTTTTGGGAGTCGACCATTTAGTAAAACTAACGCATATCTCACATCACGCGGAATCAGACCAATTCAGTGGCTTTAGAGTTTATCCACTGTTTTCTAGCTCAAGAATATCTATCCATTTTGAGATGATACAAATAAAAAATACCTATGGGTACACATTGCTCAGAACGGGAATTGATTAAAAAATTAAAACGTCTTGGTTTCGATGGTCCTGAGTCAGGTGGAAATCATAAATTAATGAATAGAGACGGAAAAAAAGTCTCATTACCGCATGCAAACGGACATCATGACATCGCAGTGAAGTTGTTATTTAAGATTCTAAAAGAGGGTGGGGTAACGAAAGAAGAGTGGCGTGGTACTTAGAAGTTTACCAAATTGTCACTCTGTTTTTTCTGAATAAGGCATCACTCGATTTTAATTTAAATGTTTTATAGAAGGGATCGAAGTTAGAAAGCGGACCGTTTACACGGCATGGTGCAGGGGAGTGCGGATCGGTAAGTGCTGCCATCTTAGTAAATTCGGGGCGTGCGATCTCTCTTTCGGCTTGTGCGAAGCCAAGGAAAAAACGCTCTTCTGGGCTAAAACCTTCGATATCTTTTCTACCGGTTTTTGTGAGTCGCTTTTGATACGCTTCATATGCGATAGAAAGACCTCCTAAATCCGCTATGTTTTCACCTAAGGTGAGTTTTCCGTTTACATTAACTCCTGGTGCTGCTATGAAGGAATCGTATTGTTTCTGCATTACACGGGCTTTCTTTTCAAAGTGTTTTGAATCCGTTTTTGTCCACCACACCTTCATGTTTCCGTTCCCATCAAATTTTGCACCTTGATCATCAAAGCCGTGTGTCATTTCATGACCTATGACCGCTCCAATACCCGCATAGTTCACTGCGTCATCCGCACGTTCATCGAAAAAAGGAGCTTGTAAAATTGCCGCAGGGAATACAATCTCATTTAGATTAAAGCTACAGTACGCGTTTACCGTTTGCGGGGTCATGAACCACTCCTTTCTTTGCACTACTTTCTGTAGTTTTTTCATTTCACGAACATGTGCATATTCGTTTGCGCGAATCATGTTTCCAAAATAGTCACGAGGCGAAATTTGAAGACCTTTATATGTTTTAAACTTTTCAGGATATCCAATCTTCCTGTTCATTTTTTTAAGTTTTAAAACAGCTTTTCTTTTTGTAGCTTTCGTCATCCAATCAAGACGAAGAATCCTTTTTTCATAAACTTCAAATAAATCAGTGACCAGTATATTCATCTTACGTTTTGCCGATTCAGGAAAGTAGCGCTTCACATAGAGCTCACCTAAAGCTTCGCCGACAGTTCCATTTACCACACCGAGAGCTCTTCGCCAAAGAGGTTTCATGTGTTTAGTTCCAGTTAGCACTGTGCCGTAAAAGGAAAAATTTTCTTTTATAAACGGTTCAGACAAAAGAGAAGCTGAATCATTTAGTAAATGCCACTCTAAATATATTTTCCATTCAGATAACGATATTCTTTCTAAAAGAGTGGAAAGTTGCTTAAAAAATAACTCTGTCGCCACTATGTATTGTGACGAGTTTTTAACACCGAGTTTGGTAAAGTAACTTTGCCACATAAATGCAGGGCAAAGCTTGGTGAGTGAATGTGCACTATGCTTATTATAGGTTTTCTCAACATCACGAGTATCTTCCTTACTCATTGATGCTTTAGCCAGAAGCGTTTCAACGCGCATCACTACCTCTAACTGTTCTTTGCGCTTCGATGCATCCATACCGTAGAGTTTCAAAAGAGCATCGATATGTTTTTTATAGGCTTCCCTTACTCGTAATTGCTCCGGTTCATCTTTAAGATAATAGTCGCGTTCAGGCATTCCGAGACCTCCTTGATACAAGTGGAGTATGTATTGATCGCTCCTTTTAGAGTCTTGGTCTACAAAGGTATTAAAAATTGCTGAAACGCCACTACGATGTGCGTCTACAATATAATTCAAAAAGTCATTTTTGTTCACGATGTCCTTAATCTGTGTTTGCCATTTGAGAATTGGTGTAGTGCCAAGCGAATTGCGAAGTTCTGTATTGGTAGCTGAAAGATATATATCTCTTACCAACTTTTCTGAAGCACTTCGAAGTGTGCGTTTCGCTGTTAGCTCATCGACAAGTTTGTGTAGTTGGGTGTCGGTGTTATAGCGAAGAATGATAAAACTACCCCAACGCGACTCATCTTTAGGTAGGCTAGTTTTTTTAATCCATCCGCCGTTTGCATACATAAAAAAGTCGTCTTGCGGGCGAATTGAGGTATTGAGCGTTTTGAGGTCAAAACCCCATGAGGTGTTTTGTGGTCGTTTTGTTTTCATTTCTTAGAATGATATCGCATTGTCAAAGAAATTGATAAGATGCTCTCTATGACTGTTTCAGAAATCCGTGCAAAATATTTAGAATTTTTTAAAGCTCGTACACACGAGGTTATCCCTTCGGTGTCTTTAGTGCCTGAAAACGATCCCACTACTCTCTTTATTTCTTCGGGCATGCAACCGCTTTTGCCATATTTTCTTGGGGCAACTCATCCAATGGGAAGCAGGGTAACAAATGCACAAAAATCACTACGTACACAAGACATTGAAGAAGTGGGTGACAACAGACATACGACATTTTTTGAAATGCTTGGTAACTGGTCATTTGGTGACTATTTCAAAACTCAACAGCTTTCGTGGTTTTACGAATTTCTTACTGACGTAGTAGGTGTTGATCCATCTCGCTTATATGTAACAGCGTTCATTGGCGATGAAGTACTTGGGATTCCTAAGGACACTGAGTCAGGGCAAGTGTGGAAGGAATTATTCTCAGCAAAAGGCATTGATGCGCTTGAAGTGGATGTAGGTACGGAACAAAACGGTGCTGAGATTGGAATGCGTGGAGGAAGAATTTTCTATTACAACGCTGAAAAAAATTGGTGGAGCAGAGCGGGTGCGCCAGCAGGGATGCCTACCGGTGAACCAGGTGGACCAGATTCTGAGGTGTTCTACGACTTTGACCCAACGGGGAGTATGCACAATCCAAGTTTCGGTAAGGAATGCCATCCGAATTGTGACTGTGGACGATTCATGGAGATAGGAAACTCCGTCTTCATGATGTATGTAAAAAAAGAGGACGGAAGTTTTGGAGAACTTCCAGCTAAAAATGTTGATTTCGGCGGGGGGCTCGAGCGCATTGCAGCGGCGAGCAATAATAACGGTGATGTTTTTTTGATTGATGCTCTACAACTGGTAATTCGCGAGCTTGCAAGTTCTGGTAAAAACTACAATGATCCTGAATATCAACCTTCATTTAGAATTGTTGCTGATCACTTACGTGCCGCAGTCTTTATGTTGGGTGATGGTGTCAGGCCTTCAAATACAGAGCGAGGATACATTCTTCGACGTCTCATTCGCAGATCGGTAAGACATTTAGATAAGCTTCAAATAGATGCTTCCGTAGTCGGAAGAATAGTTGACCTGCTCATTGAGTACTACAGAGACCAGTATTCGGAATTGTCTGCGTCCCACAGCGCTATTCTTTCAGGAATTCTTGATGAAGAGAGGCAGTTTCGTAAAACACTTATGAACGGCATGAAGGAGTTTGATAAAATTTCCAAGAAGGGTTCGATAACTGGCGAAGACGCATTCTTACTTTTCACTACGTATGGTTTTCCATATGAAGTAACTGAAGAGTTGGCGCGGGAGCGGGGGCTGACTTTTAGTAGAGAGGAATTCTCTAAAAAAATGGAGGAGCACCAGAAGCTCTCTCGAGCAGGAGCGGCTCAAAAATTTACAGGAGGGCTTGCTGATCACGCCGAACAAACCATTCGGTACCACACCGCGCACCATCTTTTACTCAAAGCGCTTCAATTGGTACTAGGCTCTGATGTACATCAGAGAGGTTCAAACATTACCTCTGAAAGACTTCGCATAGACTTCTCGTACGGTTCAAAAATGACACCTGAACAAAAAACAGAAGTTGAACGTATTGTTAATGAGAAGATTAATGAACAACTTCCAGTATTTCGAACAGTAATGCCGAAGGAAGATGCAGAAAAATTTGGCGCAGAGCATGAATTTGGAGTGAAATATCCCGAAATGGTGTCTGTTTATTCGGTTGGACCAGTACATGGAACCGCAGATGCTCCTCAAATTGCTGAAGCGTATTCAATTGAATTCTGTGGAGGTCCTCATGTTTCAAACACATCTGAGTTAGGGCAGGGAGGTAAACAATTTAAAATACAGAAAGAAGAAGCGGTTGCGCAAGGGATAAGGAGAATCAAAGCAATCTTTGTTTAAGAAATATATTTATTTTGTAGCAAAATTGTGAATACGGAGCTCACCTCTCGAGTGCAACAAATGTGGGAAAGATTTGCGAAAGTAGATAGCTCGCTCGCTGAATTTTTTCTTGAGTTAGGTTTTCATGACTTAGCTGGGCAGATATCTGAGGATGCGTTTCTAGCAGAGAGACGAGCTCGTGAACCAAGAAAGCGAAGATAAAGTAGGGGAAAACGGT
>SCVI01000024.1 GCA_004296925.1 Patescibacteria group bacterium
AGCAGAGAGACGAGCTCGTGAACCAAGAAAGCGAAGATAAAGTAGGGGAAAACGGTAAGTGTCAGTTTTCGTACGATACAATAGTGGCAATGAAGGTTGCCGAAAGAGAACTTATTATTGATATTGGAGGCTCCTCAATTGGTGCATGTTTTGTTACTCATCATGATGAGGGAAATTCTGAAATTTCAAACACTGTAAGAGTTCCTTTCAAGATAGGTTCAGTAGATGTTCGTGGTGGTTTACAAGAGATTGCATTGCTAACATTGAAACAAGCCCTTGAAGGCCTAAACCGCACTGGCACCATTCAAAAAACACATATAGTGTTAGCCGATCCATGGTATCAAGCTGAAACGAAAGCAATTGTTTCTGAGTCAGAAAAACCTCTTCGTATTTCTATGGGTACTGCTCTTCATGCGATTGAGAAACAGAGGGAAGAATCGGGAACGCAAAAAAGAACCGGGCGTAGGATGATTGAATCTCTCATCACCCAGCTCTATGTGAATGGATACCCAACTACGCTGTCAAAGACGGTGCACGGTACATCCCTCACTACGCACGTGTACGAAAGCGAAGCAGATGAGTCGTTCGTTGTAAAAGCCACCAACATCATTCGGGATAACTTTCCTCACGCACCACTTTCATTTCATACACGTGCCTTTGTTATGTTCGCAGTATTGCGAAATCTTAGGGAAGAAGATAGTTTCGTTATGCTTGATATAGGTGCAGAAACGTCAGAAGTAGTTATCGCACACAGAGATGCGCTGACTTTTACACATTCTTTTCCTGTAGGAACGCTCACACTCGCTCGTGAAATTGCGAATGGTGGAAGTTTGGCAGACGCATTGGCGCGATTACAGCTCTACACGAAAAGTGAGTTGAGTGAGGATGAAATGTCTTCGTTTAACTTGAAATTTGAAGTGATGGGAAAGAATTGGTTTTCCGAGTATCAAAAAGCAAGCGATAGTGCATTCAAGAATATAGCTGTCCCACAAATCGCTTTCTTGCTTAGTGATCAAGACTCTCTTCAATGGCTGCATCGTATGATGCAGCAAATAGCTGTACCTCTACTTCCTACAATCATACCGCTTACCACGACTTTTTTTCAAAACATGCTTTCTCTCGGCTCTAACGCTCGGTATGATGTTCCGCTTTCTTTTGCTAGTTTATTTTCTAAATCCCAGGGTTCGACAATAGACCTACATACTTAGTGTTTGTACACATGGTGCGATACCAAGTTTCACGCTACACCTATCCGAGTGTATAATTCAAAGAATGAATCAAAATAGAAGTATCCAAGATATTATTCCACCGGCTCGCTCACGCCCTGTGAGGCCGTCAATAACCCCTGTTGGAGGAGAAACTCCTCCGCCAACGCCACCTATGCAAAATACTCCAGTTAACCCAAAACGTCCTAGCGGTATGGGTAGTTTCGCTATTGTTATTGGCGTCGGTATAACGCTCCTCGTAATAGGGGTAGGAGTAATGAGTACTGTATTTTACAAAGCATACGTAACCGTCACTCCACACACATTCACAACAACTCTTGATACGCCAATTGAAATTGCACCAACAAGCGATACTCTCAGCTATCAAAATATTGATGTTACCGACACTGTGACAAAGAAAGTCCCTGCAACGGGAAGTGAACAGGTTCAAAATCATGCAGTAGGCACAATTACCATATACAACGCATATACCACGAGCGTTCAGCGCCTTATCACAAACACACGTTTCGAGACTAAGAACGGTCTTGTCTACCGTATCCACCAACCAGTTGATATTCCAGGCTATACCACAAAAGCGGGAGTAAAAGTCCCTGGTTCTATTGAGGTTCAGGCGTATGCAGATCAAGCAGGCGATACATATAATATCCCTCTTAGCGACTTCACCATCCCAGGGCTCAAAGGTTCAAAACAGTACGATCTTATGTACGCAAAATCAAAAACCGCTATGGCAGGAGGGTTTATTGGTCAACAGGCTGTTGTAGACGCAACGCTCCGTGCTTCCACCGTGAACGAACTTAAAGCAAGTCTCGACCGCTCTATAAGAGAAAAAATTTACGCTTCACAACCCTCTGATTCCGTAGTGTTCGATACATTAATTACGGTAGTCTACGCAGAAGCTCCGGACAGCGCTGAAGGAAGTGATGCAATTATCTCGATATCTGCAACTGCTTCTGTGCCTGCTATTAATGGCTCAGGACTTGGACGAACACTTGCCAGTATCGGCGGTATTCCATACCAAGGTCTAGTGATGCTTCAAAACCCTAATGATCTTAATGTACAAATTGACTCTTCAAAACCAACCGTTAAAGATGGCCCATTGACGCTACTTATTTCGGGCACCGCTAACCTTGTGGCAGAATTTGACCAAGCGGGACTCACTAAAGACTTGGCTGGAAAGAACAAAAATGCCATAAAAGACGTACTCCCAAGCTACCCAGCAATAGCCAGTATTGACGTTAAAATCTACCCATTCTGGAGAGGCGGAATTCCTACCGAACCCTCTAAATTAAAAATTGAAGTGGCAGGGGAATCCACAACTAACACAAAGGGTTCTTGACGGATTGAGGTGATTGCTGGTATTATCAGCATCGGCTCATCCGCTTCCCGATTACGATCAAATGGTACGCTCGAAAGAAACGGAGGAAAAACTTGGCACAGTGACCGAGTCGCTCCCAAACGCTCTCTTTCGCGTTACCCTTGAAAATGAGGAGGAGATACTTGCGTATCTAGCTGGCAAAATGCGGTTACACCGCATTCGCGTACTAGTTGGAGATCGAGTTAGCTTGATTCTTGACCCGTACGGTGGCCGAGCTCGAATAGTCCGAAGAATGTAAATTATGAAGGTACTCTCATCATTGAAGAAGCAACAAGCAGGCGACATACTCGTACGTCGTCGTGGTCGCCTCTACAGAATAAATAAGAGAAATCCTCGTCGTAAGGCACGCCAAGGTTAAGTTCAGTATCAAACATAGAAACCAAAAAACAGTTTTTTAAATTATGCGTATCGCAGGTATAACAATTCCAGATAACAAACACCTATTCGTGGCACTCACGGCTATTTATGGTATTGGAAAAACACGCGCAAAAAACATTTTAGCTGAGACTGGAGTATCAGAATCAACACAAGCGAAAGATTTGTCACCAGAAAAGGAACAAGAAATTCGTAAGGCAGTTGAATCATTCAACATAGAAGGAGATTTACGTCGAGAAATTTCAGGTAACGTAAAACGATTGAAAGACGTAAAAGCATTCCGAGGCATCCGCCACATGAAGGGACTACCTGTCCGAGGTCAGCGAACAAAGACGAACTCAAGAACAGTTCGTGGAAACGTTCGTAAGACCATGGGTTCTGGTCGCCGTAAGCTTGAAAAAACATAATATTTTACTATGGGAAAAAGACGTGTATTACGAAAACAAGGTAGTGGAGTGGACTCTGGAAAAAGAGACCGCGCTCTTTCTAAGATCTCAAAACGCCATATTGAGAAGGCAATTCTCTTTATTGAATCAACATTCAACAATACTCGCGTGAGTCTTGCTGATACAACTGGAGGAACGCTTATGTGGTCATCCTCAGGTTCACTTGGTTTTACTGGTAACAGAAAATCAACTCCTTTTGCCGCTGCGAAAGTTGGTGAAGTAATCGGTGAAAAAGCTTCAACTATTGGTGTCAAAGAAGTAGAAGTCTTCATTAAAGGTGTGGGTTCTGGAAGAGAGTCAGCTTTGAGAGCGTTTGCAGGTAAAGGAATCCACGTTATGGCAATCCATGATGTCACTCCCGTTCCTCACAACGGTCCTCGTCCTTGTAAGCCACGTCGCGTATAACTAATATTTATATATGAAACTCGGACCACGATACAAAATTTGTAAACGACTTGGAGCTTCCATTTTTGAGAAGTGCCAAACACAACGCTTCGCTCTTTCAAAGGAGCGCTCTGCTGCAAACAGCAAGAAACGTCGTCGTCCTGGTTCCGACTACCAAAGACAACTTATTGAGAAGCAAAAACTACGTCTTCTTTATGGCCTTTCTGAAAAGCAGTTTTCTTCATACGTAGAGAAAGCATTGGAAAGTCATGCTAACCCGCAAGCATCTTTGTTTTCATCACTTGAAAGCAGACTCGACTCGGTTGCGTACAGAATGGGTCTTGCTTCGACTCACCGTATGGCGCGACAAATGGTTTCTCACGGTCACTTGGTAGTGAACGGCAAGAGAGTGACAGTACCATCATACAAAGTTTCACCTGGAGATGTCATAACTGTTCGCGAGGGAAGTAAGGATAGTGGTTTATTCCAAACCCTTAAAGAGAAGTCTGAATCAGTATCATTGCCAAGTTGGATTAACTTTGATGTTGAGAAGAAAGAAGGATTACTAAAGACAGCACCATTGTTCACTGAGCAAGATGTCGCCGCAGACATCGGAGCAGTGTTTGAATATTACACACGTTAGTACTTAATAGCCGTTAATAATTACATCACTATGGACTACTCAATCACTCTTCCTTCAAAGCCACGCATCGTATCTGAAGTTGGCACTACAGGTGTTTATGAAATAGATGGTTTGTACCCAGGGTACGGACACACGCTTGGTAACTCACTCCGAAGAATTATTCTTTCTTCTATCCCAGGAGCTGCGATTGTGTCAGTAAAAATTGACGGCGTCTCACACGAATTTTCAACAATGGCAGGTGTCAAAGAAGACACAATCGGTGTCATTCTTAACCTTAAGAAGGTTCGTATTAAGATTCTTGATAACCAACCACACACGCTTTCTCTTTCTGCAAAAGGAATTAAGACAGTAACCGCCGCTGACATAACAGTTCCTGGTCAAGTAGAAGTATTGAACCCTGACGCACACATTGCAGAACTTACTGACAAGAATGCAAAATTTGAGCTTGAGATTATGGTTGATAACGGATTGGGATACATTCCAAAAGAAGTTATCCAGAAAGAAAGAATTGATATTGGCATGATTGCGCTTGATGCAATATTTACACCAATTCGCCGCGTGAATTATGAAGTAGAAAACATGCGCGTGGGAGACAGAACTGATTTTAATCGCCTCCGCGTTATGGTTGAAACTGACGGTACACTTTCTCCAAGAGAAGCACTTGAGCACTCAATCACCGTCATGATCCAGCAATTGAAAGCAGTCGTTGGATTTAAAGAAGATACACCAGAGCTTTCTGACGAAGAATCTATGGCGCTTGGCAACGAAGCACGTGAAGATGTTATGAAGACTCGTATTGAGTCATTAGAGCTCTCTACACGCACTGCAAACGCTCTCACAGGCGCTGGCATTCGTACTGTTGGAGGACTTGCACGTAAAACAGCTGAAGACATTCTTGGACTCGAAGGAGTAGGCGAGAAGGCAGTTGAAGAAATAAGAGATTCACTCGCACGTTTTGGTATTTCCCTTAAGGTATAACTATGAATCATCGCAAAAAAGGACGCACATTTGGAAGAAAACGAGGGGTACGAAAGGCCTTTGTTAACTCACTTGCTGAGGCGCTTATTTTGCGTGAAAAAATCATCACCACAGAAGCACGAGCGAGAGAAATTCGTCCATACGTGGAAACCATGATTACCAAGTCAAAATCTGGTACTATTGCAACTCGTAAGAATTTAATTGCCAAACTGCAAGGTCGCGAAAGAGTTGCTAAGAAGTTGATGGAAGTATTAGGTCCACGATTCAAAGATAGAAACGGAGGATATACTCGAATAACAAAAGTAGTTAAAAGAAGCTCGGACGGACGTAAACACGCAATCATTGAACTAGTATGAGTACAATTACCGAATACACAATAGACGCAAAGGGTCGCACCCTCGGACGAGTAGCTTCAGAAGCTGCAAGTATTTTGATGGGAAAAAATATTGTTGCGTTTGCGCGCCACAAAGCTCCTGAAGTTTCAGTAAAGATAGTGAACGTTGCTAAGCTTTCAATTTCTGAAAAACACTTGAAGAATGATAAATTCGCGCACTTTTCTGGTTACCAAGGAGGACTCAAATTTGAAACACTAGGAGCTTCTATCAAGCGTCTCGGATATCAGTTTGCTGTTAAACACGCAATTCGTGGAATGATTCCCGCAACACGTTTACGAAATGGGATGCTTAAAAGACTTATTATTGTTGACTAACGTATGGTAACCGCACGATATAAAGAAACTATTGGACGAAGAAAGACTGCAGGCGCACGCGTGCGTTTGACTGAGAGCACTAAAACAACTGTTGTCGTAAACGGAAAGCCCATTGAGGAGTATTTTAAAATGCCTGAATTGATGCGAAAAGCATTACTTCCTTTGAAACACCAAGATAAGCACTACACCATTACGGTGGTAGTAAAGGGAGGTGGTATTGCAGGGCAAGCAGTTGCAGTGGCTCACGGCATTGCACGCGCTTTGAACGATATAGACGGAACATTACGTCCTGCTCTTAAGAGTGCAGGTCACTTGAAACGAGATCCTCGAGCGAAAGAGCGCCGTAAACCAGGTTTCAAGAAAGCTCGTAAACGTCCACAGTGGTCGAAACGCTAAACAACCAAACTGCTTTGGTTGTTTAGACTATGAGACGGCCGGAGTCATGTTTTTTGTTTCAAAAAACGGACGAGGCGGGATCGCGACCGAGGAGTGCGACGGCACGACGAGAGTTGTGATGTAAACAATAAAGACTAGTAATCTATCAACGCTCACCATAAGAGACCCACTTTTGCGGGTTTTCTTTTTTTAAGACAGCATTTTTTGTCTTTTAATGACAAAAAATGAGCCTAAATCTTGATTCGAAAGTTGAATAGGTGTATCTATAGTAGTAATGGGTTTTGAAGATTTTAATTCTAGGATCTTTAACTTTCCACCTCGAAGGAGGGGACTTTTACCGGAACAGGACTCTTCATTTTTGAGAAGTGAATCGTCTAGTATTCGAGCGCCTTCTAGAGGTAATTATGAGTCACGTGGATCACGCCGTACAAGATTCAATACCGACTATGAGAATGCTAGTGAGTACAATTACACTACTAGAAGTTTTCTAGGAGCAACCACACTTGGCGCTGTAGATTTGCTAGCGAGTGGCACGGCTGTCGTCGCTGGTAGTATTCTTGCGAGCGGTGCCCTGCACTTTCCTTATACGATACTTGTTTTAGGCGCACCAGTTGTTCCTGGTGTACTTTTACCAGTGACAATTAGCGTAGTGGGTATAGGTTTAATTATTATAGGTATGAAGCGTATCGGTAAGGTAGTAAAAAAAGCTCTCAAGGAATTTTAAAAATTGAATATTTGACCCTGCGTTAGTTTTGACGCACAATAGGAAAACTATGGTGGATGAAAATGATGTAGTTATAGATTCTGAAGATGAATCCTTAGAAGGTGAGGGCTCCTCTGCTACAAAATTAAATCAAAAAGTTAAGTCTTTGCGTGAGCAGTTAGAGAAAGTTCAAAAAGAACGTCAAGAGTACCTCGATGGTTGGCAAAGAGCGAAAGCCGACTACGTAAATGTAAAAAGGCGTGCTGAAGATGAGAGGGTTTTCTTTGTACGCTCCGCTTCGACTGAAATCGTGCAGTCTCTCTTGCCCTCCCTTGATAGCTTTGAACATGCGCTAGAAGCTGAACAGGGAACCTCCGCTTGGACTGAAGGTATCAAAAATACTCATGCGCAGCTTTTAAAAGCACTAGAAACTGAGGGTGTGCAATCTTTTGACCCTGTAGGTGAGATGTTTGACCCACTTCGCCATGAGTCTGTAGAGATAGTTGCAGTAAAGAGCGAGAAAGAGGATAATATAGTGACTAAGACGCATCAGAAAGGGTACACTCTCCACGATGTAGTCATTAGACCGGCAAGAGTTGCGGTCGCACATTATAAAAATAGTTGAGAGTTTATAGTTCCAAGTTTTGAGTGTAGATTAAAAATTCAAACTCTGGACTCAGAACTTACTAAAAAATCTATGGGAAAAATACTAGGAATTGACCTCGGAACAACAAATTCAGCAATGGCCATTGTTGAGGGTGGCGAGCCACGCATCATTGAAAATGCGGAAGGAAATCGCACGACACCCTCAGTAGTTGCTATTTCAAAAACCAATGAACGTTTGGTTGGTCTTGTGGCAAAGCGTCAGGCGGTCACTAATCCTACGAATACAATTTACGGCATCAAGCGCTTCATGGGACATAAGTTTACTGATGAAGTGGTGCAAAAAGATTCTAAGGTCGCACCATACAAAGCGAAAGCGTCCGATACCGGAGGTGTCGTTGTTACGCTTGGTGAAAAAGATTTTAGACCAGAAGAAGTTTCAGCAATGATTCTGCAAAAACTAAAGAGTGACGCGGAAGCAAAACTCGGTGAAACTATCACTGAAGCAATTATTACCGTCCCAGCTTATTTTGATGACGCACAACGACAAGCAACAAAAGACGCTGGTAAAATTGCCGGTCTCGATGTTAAACGCATCATTAACGAGCCAACTGCTGCAGCGCTCGCATATGGCTTTAATAAAAGAAAGGACGAACAAATTATCGTTTACGATTTTGGTGGAGGAACATTCGATGTTTCTGTACTTGAAGTAGGGGATGACGTTATTGAAGTTAAATCAACTGGCGGTGACTCACACATGGGCGGGCGAGATATCGATCAAAAAATCGTTGCTTGGATTGCTGACTCGTATAAAAAAGAGAGCGGCATCGATATAACAAAAGACCCTCTTGCCTTACAACGTCTTGATGAAGCTGCGGAAAAAGCGAAACTAGAACTTTCAAGTACTGTTGAAACAGAGATAAACATTCCATTCATTACTTCAGATGCCTCTGGTCCGAAGCACCTTCTCATGAAAATGAGTCGTGCCACCTTGGAAGACTTGGCAAAAGAATATATTGAACGTTCAATCACTATCACAAAACAAGTTCTTGAATCAGCTAACTTCAAACCTGAAGATATTGAAGAGATTGTGTTAGTGGGAGGTCAAACGCGCATGCCCGCTATCCAAGATGCAGTAAAAAAACTCTTCAACAAAGAACCGAACCGAACAATCAATCCTGACGAAGTGGTTGCTATTGGGGCCGCTATTCAGGCAGGAATTATGCAAGGAGACGTGAAAGATGTCCTTCTATTAGACGTCATCCCGCTTTCTCTAGGTATTGAAACTATGGGAGGAGTGAGCACTAAATTGATAGAGAAAAACACCACTATCCCAGCGACACGTTCTCAATCATTCTCGACAGCGGCAGATAATCAAACAAGTGTGGAAATTCATATCGTACAAGGTGAGCGCGCTATGGCACACGATAACAAATCACTCGGGCGCTTTATTTTGGATGGTATTCCACCAGCACCACGCGGACTCCCACAAGTTGAAGTATCCTTTGATGTGGACGCAAACGGCATATTAAAGGTTACTGCAAAAGATAAGGCTACAAATAAAGAGCAATCGATCCGTATCGAAGCTCGTTCAGGTCTTTCTGAAGAGGAGATAGAGAAGATGAAAAAGGATGCTGATGTTAATGCAGAGTCTGACAAGAAAGCAAAAGAATTGGTAGAAACGAGAAACGTTGCCGACCAAATGCTCTACACCGCAGAAAAAGCGCTTCAAGACCACGGTTCGAAAATTCCTGATGAGGTAAAACTGGGCGTTACGAACTCTATTGCCTCCTTAAAAACAGTAAAGGAAACAGGTGATTTAACTGGCATACAAACCGCAACTCAGGCGCTCTCAGCTGAAATGCAAAAAATTGGGCAATACATGACTGATGAATCAAAAAAGAGTGAGTCGACATCAGAAGAAAATAAAACTACCGCTACAGAAACTGAGACGCCTAAAGATGGTCCAGTTACTGATGTTTAAACGGTTATGTCAAAAGATTATTACCAACTACTTGGCATCGACAAGAAAGCTACGAAGGACGAAATAAAAAAAGCGTTTCGTAAGTTGGCGCACCAATACCATCCTGACAAAAAAGGAGGCGACGAGGCAAAGTTCAAGGAAGTCAGTGAAGCCTATAGTGTACTTTCGGATGACAAAAAACGTTCAGAGTATGACTCATACGGACGTGTTTTCCAAGGTGGTGCTGGAAATCAGAATAGCCAAGGATTCGATGGTTTTGATTTCTCTCAATTTCAAGGAGGTGCCGAATTTGACGTTGACCTCAACGATATCTTTGGCGGTTTTTCAGACATTTTTGGAGGCCGTTCACGTCAAGCACGTGGGCGCGATATCTCTATAGATATTGAATTATCCTTTAAAGAATCAGTATTTGGCCTAACTCGCAAAGTTCTGATTACAAAAGACAGTACATGTTCACGTTGTGTTGGTTCCGGAGCAGAACCAGAAACAAAAACGAAAACGTGCCCAACATGTAATGGAAAGGGACAAGTAGTCGAATCAAGAAAATCTCCTTTCGGAACATTTTCAGTAGCGTCTACTTGCAGTACTTGTAAAGGTAAGCGCGTAGTTCCTGAAAAACCATGCACCACATGTAAAGGAGTTGGGGTTGAAAGACGAGAAGAGGAAATCACCGTGATGATACCTCCAGGGCTAGATAATGGACAAGTGATACGTATGGCAGGCTTGGGTGAAGCTATTCCTGCAGGTATCACTGGAGATTTATATGTGAAAGTGCATGTACGACCCGATGCAAAATTTAGAAAGGAGGGTTACCACATTATTATGGATTTACCCGTGAAGGTTACTGACGCACTTCTTGGCGCTGAGTATCACGTAGAAACACTCGATGGAACGACCACTATCAACGTACCACCACTTCGCTCAACCGATGAAATTTTACGTATGAAAGGGAAGGGTGTGCCGATGGATAAAGGGAAGCGAGGTGACTTGTTAATCAGAGTACGTGTAGAGATGCCAACGAAGCTTTCTCGAAATGCAAAAGAACTACTACAAAAACTCAAGGAGGAGGGGATTTAGTAAAAAGATTCAAAGAAGGTCTCTTGTTTAAAACTGTGGTAGGATTTTAGCCATGGGTACTACAACACCTGACTACGGCGACCTATTCCATCAGGCACTCAATTTTCTTACCGGTATTTACACTGATTTTTTTGCAGTTATTCTTGTCACTCTTATTGTTGCTGGTTTTGCCTTTTATTTTGGGCGTAATCGTTTGATGCCGTTTATTGCAGGTATGTATGCAGGAGTACCGTTGTATGTCTTTTTTCCATTTCGATCAACACTCCTCCAGGACCCATACATTGCAATAGCGCTCTATTTATTCTTCGTATTTTTAGCGTTCATTGCTTTTTCAGGTCTCTCCGCATTTATGGCAAGCGCACCTCGTAGCTTCATTAGGGTAGGTATAGTAGCCCTACTCACAGCTGGTGCACTGCTCGCAATCGGGATGCACATACTTCCCTTGGAGCAAATTTACCCATTTAATGCCGCCACTCAAGCACTCTTCGCCTCATCTCAATCCTTCTTCTGGTGGCTTATTGCGCCACTAATCGGTTTGTTCTTTTTGGAACGGTAATACTTTTAAAGAACATCATGGGTATTTTTAAGCAACAGAATAATTCATTTATACAAGCATTCATTAAAAAAGCTCCGGACTCTCGTTTTTTTGGTCCAGACACAGGGCTCATACGTTTAAATCATAATGAAATGACAGGCCTACTACCTCCTTCTTTTGTTCCTTCATTACTTAAGAACAAGAATATACTAAGTACGTATCCTTCGTACGATGAGCTCCATAAGATAATTAGTGCCTATATAGGAATACCAGAAGGTTACGTGCAAACAGTGAACGGTTCTGATGACGCGATACCGAAATTGATACGTATCCTCTTTAATAATGCAAAGTCAGTCATCTTGCCGGTGCCCGTTTTTCCAACATATGAAAGAGCTCTCAAGATAGAAGGTGTTTCTATTACTGAAATTCCGTACATTGAAGAAAGTAACGAATTCACATTTCCACTCGATGCAGTAAAAAAAGCTATACGAAGCAAAACAAACCAAGGATTAGTAATTTGCAATCCATCGAACCCTTTGGGCTCGGGTATTGATAAAAAGACTCTTGCAAGCCTTATCTCGGAAACAAAAAATGCGAGAATCCCTCTTATTGTAGATGAAGCGTACTTTGAAT
>SCVI01000025.1 GCA_004296925.1 Patescibacteria group bacterium
TTTTTTAACTTCATCTGCATCAATCATGGACTCAATCGTACCACTGAAAGAGCTGCCCTTCAAAAAGACTATGAACCCAAAAGTTTCAAGAAATCATCCTCACTAAGAATAGGAACTTCGAGTCTCTCGGCCTCCTTATATTTTGAACCAGGATTCTCCCCTGCAACAACATACGTTGTTTGTTTTGAAACAGAAGACGAAACACCGCCTCCCAATGCCCTAATACGCCGAGCAGCCTCATCACGTGACATGGTGCCGAGGGAACCAGTTAACACAAATGTCTTTTTAGAAAAACTACCTGAAACTCGTTTGAGTTTTTCAATAGTGAGGTATTTCAATAAATCATCAACGATGGCGCAATTATTTTTATCCTTGAACCACCCATATATTGACTCGGCTACTATATTTCCTACATTTTCAATCTCGCGCAATTCACTAATAGAAGCATTCCTGATACGTTCGAGCGTCCCAAAATAAAGCGCTATCACCCGAGCTGTTTCCTCTCCTACCTGATCAATAGAGAGTCCTACTAAGAAACGACTGAGAGGTACGGTGCGGTGCGACTGAATGGAATTGATAAGATTTTTTGCGGAAGTTTCTGCAAAGCGTTCTACACCCTCAAGATCTCCTTCGGTGAGAGAATATATATCGGCGTAGGATGTAATGAGTCCGTTGTCGAGTAATACATCAACAGTTTTTGGACCCATGCCTTCAATATTAAGCGCTTGTTTCCCAACAAAATGATAGAACTTACGTCGAACGGCGACCAATGAGTTTTTATTTACACACCTCCATGCGCTCATTCCTGGCACGCGTTCAATAGATCCGTCGCCACCGCAATCGGAAACTTTCTCAGGGAATCTATACGGCACAGAATTTTTTGGTCGAAGCTCTGGAACTATTTGCACTACCTCAGGAATTACATCACCAGCACGCTGAATAATCACTGTGTCACCAACCCGCACATCAAGACGCTCTATTTGATCTTCGTTATGAAGCGTCGCTCTCGACACAACAACACCAGCGACTGATACTGGGGTTAAATGTGCAACTGGCGTCAAAATACCTGTTCTCCCAATTTGCAAAACAATATCTTCAACAATTGTTGTGACCTGTTCTGCAGGAAATTTAAATGCGACGGCAAACCGTGGAGCTTTACCGGTATATCCCAACGCATCCTGATACGAACGCTCGTTAACTTTTATTACAATACCGTCAATTAAATAATCTTCTTTTTTCGCTTTTTCCTGCCAGTGTTTCCAATACGAAACAACCTCGTCAATTGCATTAGCTTGTTTTGCTTCATTGTTAACCTTAAAACCAAGAGACTTAAGAAGAACCAATTCTTCCCATTGTGTTGATGGCATTTCTCCCTCAATATCTGCAATATCATAGATAAACGTATTCAACTGGCGTGAAGCTGCAACCTTTGGATCAAGTTGTCTAATAGATCCTGCTGCAGCATTTCTTGGATTCGCGAATTCCGATTCACCGTCAGTTTTCCGAAGGGTGTTTAAATTTCTCAAAGCATTCTTCCCCATCCACACCTCACCTTCTACTGTTATCGAAATTGGTTTTTGTAATTTTAATGGAACCGAATCAATAGTCCGAACATTCATAGTCACATCCTCACCAATGGCACCGTCTCCACGAGTAGCTGCGGTTTTTAGAATGCCTTTCTCATATGTTAAGACAACTTTCAATCCATCGATTTTTAACTCACAAACATACGTTGGTGTAGCTGAACTACTTAAGCCTTTTTTTACCCGAGCATCAAATAACCGCAATTCTTCTTCAGAAAATACATCATTAAAGGACCACTGCGGTACGTGGTGAGTAATTTTAGAAAAACCGACATTAGGTCTCCCTGCAACTCGCATTGTGGGCGAATCAATCGATTGCACACTTGGATATTTCTCTTCAAGGAGCAACAGTTCATGCATGAGTGCATCCCTAGCACTCTCTGGAATTTCTTCTTTGTCTTCTACATGATAAAGATACCGATAATAATTTATGGCTGCACGTAAATTCTCTACTCTCTCTATGACGTCTTTCGGTGGCTTTGCCATAAAGCTCATTGTAAAGCTCAAACAGCAAAGTTAGAAATATCGGTTGGAGCTAATATTGTACGCGAATTGCACGCTCTAACCGTAACGGACTTGTAGTAACACATGTGTTATACCCCTGCGATGCTATTACGGTAGAGGTTGGTACTGTTGTTTTAAGTACCGTAATCGCAACACAGGGATTTGTAGTCCCAGTATTCAGACTAAATGTAAATGTTGTCGTTAATGTTGGACTTGTCCCGTTATTCCCCGCAGTTCTCGTAAGTGTCGCCGGTGCCCCTCCGCACGCTACATCCGTCAAAGGAGACGATGACACAAACGCGTCGTGCTTAATATCCCAATACAATGCACATTCAATCCCGGTATCCGCTGCAAAAAATGCGAACTGTGATTCTCTTCCTGAAGACGACAAAATGATTTCCTTAGAAACAATGTTAAAAATCGCCGAACCAAGCGCAATCAAAATACTACCCACCAACACTGCAATGAGGAGTGTAAAACCTCGCTTCGCGACTTGTCTATTTGAGAAAAATAAAAAATGGTTTTTCATGTTTATGGACCCGCCCAATTAAAGAGATTTTCTTTTAATTGAAATGAGCGATTAATGCCGACCGACACCCATGAAACAGTTACCTTTACTTCTATCTCATCAACACTGCCGGGTACAGGAGTAAGTGTTACAGCTCTAGTAAATGGAGACGGTGTGCCAGTGACAGCATCCTGCGTATAGAGTGTGGTTACATTTCCCACATACACCGGAGGACACGAGTTACCTGTACAGGCAGTATGAGAAAAATTGGGGAAATCTATGACGCATAATGCATTAACACAATTATCGATACCAGCAAGCCATGAGTTCCCAGCAAGAGAGTTTTGATCGCGTTGTGCTCTAATATACTCAGCTGCTTCTTGCGCAAGATAAAACGCAGTTACTTGTTCGCGCGCATAGTATGCCAGTCGTAATGATTGCGCAGCTATAGACATAGGACCCACGAGTGAAATCAACAGCACTGTAATTGCCACAAACGTTTCAATCAAGGTAAATCCTCGGAACGACTTCCTGTGTTTTTCTTTACCAAATGATTTAAATATTTTTATATTCATACTCATATATCTAAGACTCGCTGTACCACACTTGCTTGCACGGTGAATGTTGTAGTACCTCCAGGCACTTTCGCAGAACCTTTTATTCGCATGAGCACCCTTGGTTGCAAACTATCTCCCTGCGTTGATCCTATAACATAAAAATCGAACGTATCTATCGATACCTCAGGTGCAGTGATCGCAACCCAGGTTCCATTAGCTCCACTCTTTAACGATCGCTCAATTTGTTTTCCATTTAATCGATACACAACTTGATCCGAGGAGTCGTTAGGGTCTCCTTGGGATGATTCAAATGCCAATAATCTTCCACCACCTGATGCACAATCGCGAGGATTCGATATTTCACTTGCTACTGGCGGTGGTGGCGGTACGGCAGCCGACGTAACGCAATTATAAAGAGTGCCTACACGGATAGAACGAGACATATTTTCAAGTGCAGCGTTTAAGTTGTTCATTACGGAGTTAATTGCCTGCGCTCTATGATTTGTTGCGACCAATGAAAGTAGTGCCCCTACACCAACCATCATAACCATCGCAAAAATACTTACCGAAACCATCATTTCAATCAGAGTAAACCCACGTTCATAGTGCGATCTTCTCTTAATTACTTTAACTGCAGTAAAAATATTCATACTTATGGATTCGTTACTGAAATTTGTCCCGTTGATGCAACAGTAACAGTGCGAGTTTCACCGGAAGGTGATGTAACCACCACCTTAGCGCTTGAATACACTATCGGATTATTAGAGGTTATGTTGGCGTCTGGATCTGGTCTAAAAAACAAAATATCAAGATAATTTAACGGACCTGAAGATGAATCGGAACACGTTTCCACACCAAGAGACGATGTTCCGCAGAATCTTTTTACAGTATGTCCTTTTCCAAGCGTATATGTCCTTACTATTGAATCAACCCCGCTGTCATATTTTTTATTAGCATTTGTGTCTGCAAAAAACACATAAGAATTAGCTGATGCAAAACGGACACCATAACCAACCTGAAAGTTATTCGCGAATTCACGGACAGATAACCCATATACCTGCGCTTCTCGTACCGAAAGAGCTATGTCGTACGCAAGGCTGCCCAGAAGAACTGAGCTATTAAAACGGGAGTGATTCGCAAGTACCACTAGAGAAATGATAGAGAAAATACCCATCACAACAAGGAGCTCTATAAGAGTGAGTCCTCTTAACACTCTCGTTTGTTTTTTAGATTCTAACTGAAATATTTTTTTTACCATAGAAAAGTTCCAATCCAACTACCGAACTCGAGCGGAGAAAGGTTGGTAAACAGTGAAATCAAAACACCGATAGCGATAAAAGGGATGAACGGCAACTCTTTACGAATAGTAACCCTGAAAGGTGCAGGCAACAACGTAGTTTTTTTTAATAAAGAGGATAAAAGGAGCAACGTAAGATACAAAGCAGTCGCAATCCAAACCCCAAAACTCACTGCTTCAATACCACGCCATATGCCAAGCAGTACACCAACTGCACCAGCAATATATGCGTCTCCCATTCCCATACCCTTCCCACGTGTAACAAAAACAATACCAGCAAAAAACGCGAACAATACTGCGCCACCAATCAAACCATCGAAAATCGGATTAAGTGAAGAGATTCTAAAAGCATTAGCACTAGTGGCAACAAATCCGCTTACTAATAAGGTATATGCAAATGCGAGAGGTACGAGGGTATGTTTAAGATCGTACACAACAAGTGCTACCAAAGTAGATAAGAAAACAAGAACAGAAACAAAATTAACTAAAGACCAAAATGTAAGGCTAGGAGGCATCGTATACCACAAGGAAAGAAATAAAACACCGAGTAGTAATTCAACAATCGGATACTGTAATGTGAGCTTACTTTTGCAATGGCGACACCTACCACCTAAAAAGAAAAAGGAGAAGATAGGAATGAGATCATGTGAGGCAATAGGAATATCACATGCCATGCAATGTGATCGATTCCGAACTTTTTCACTAAAACCAAATCTTAGGGTTACTACATTAATGAAACTTCCTACGCTTGCACCCATGGCAAATATAAAAATAGGTAGCGCAACGTCTATCATAGACAAAATTATACCCCATCAGCGTTGGCACAAATGGTGCAAGGTTTTAAAATCCATGAAAATGAAATGTAGTAAAAAATCCCCATATGGGGATTTTTTACTGAAACAGCATTTCTTAAATTACGGCTTCACGTCGTAGATTGGATCAGTGCCGGCAAAGTCTGTTGCAGACCCTGTACATGCACCAGCTGAAGCTGCGTCTGCGTCACTTGAGAGCGCTTGGTTAGTAGTCTCTTCGAATGTTGCACCGAGGTGATAACTAGTACAACTTGCTCCTGTACCGTTTGCAGCATATCTATATGCAGCTCCTCCTACAGGATCGGTTGGCACAACCGCAATATATGTTGGAGCAAGAGGTGCGAGCGTAGTTGGATACCCACCACCGTTTGAATCAGAGTAGAGAGCAAGAGCGAGTTGTAACTGTTTAATATCAGAAATTCTTCTTGAGTCGCGAGACTTAAGACGTGCAGTGTTGAGAGAAGCAAGCACTACGGATGAAAGAATACCAATGATGGCAATAACGACGAGGAGTTCGATGAGTGTGAAGCCTCGTGTTGTTTTAGAGCTGTACATAATTTATTAGAATATTTACGCAATGTTTATTAAATTAAAAAGGACTTATCGGACGCGAACGCCTTGCCTCTATTGTATCTGTGAATACACACAAATACTATAGAAATGTGGATAAAGAGAGGTGTGGACCTTAAATTGCAGAAGAGAGGTTATAGATAGGAACCAGAACCGAGGCTAATATGATTCCTACTCCTAAACCTAGAGTCACAATCATTATTGGTTCAATAAGACTCACGAGAGTGTCGACGCTTGTCACAACTTCTCTTTGGTAGAACTTTGCAAGTGTCTTTAAAATGCCCCCGAGTTCGCCCGTCTCTTCACCAATTCTAATCATTGCAACCATAATCCCTGGTACTTCTGCTCTTTTTTCGAGTGCCGCAGAAACGGTACCTCCCCCCTTCACAGCTACAGTGACATCAGAAAGAATTTCGGCATATACAGAATTACCTACGACCGACGCAGTTACCTCCGTAGCTTGCACCACCGAAATCCCCGACCCCAACATGGTTGATAGGTTGTCAGCAATGCGCGAAAGATAGAGTTTCTTATAAAGATCACCTACATATGGTATTGAAAGCTCTAAACTCCCAAATGCGGCTTTACCTTCAGGTGTACTCATATATCTCGCAAGAAATACACCTCCTACAATAACTAGAATCAATAAAAATACTCCGTAATTTACAAAGAAATCACTAATGCCGATTACTATTTTTGTGTAAATTGGTATTTCTTGTCCAGCGTCAGTCAAAATACTTGAGATACGAGGAATAACCATTGTCATCATCAGGATCATAACCACTACGAATGTTGCGATGACAAACGCAGGATACACGAGAGCGTTCTTGGCTTTATTGGCAACCTCGTACGAACGGTCAAGGTAATCAGCGAGATATGCAAATGTCTCGTCTAGTTTTCCTGACTCTTCTCCCGCTTTCACCATGTTCACGTAAAAGGCAGAAAATACCTTGGGGTGCTTTTGTAGGGATTTTGAAATAGGGCTACCTGACTGAAGGTCGTCACCTACTTCGGTAAGCACACGTCCGAGGAGTGGCTTCTCAGATTCAGTTGCAAGAAGTCGAAAGACACGAAGCGCTGAAACTTGCGCTTCAAAAAGTGTAGATATTTGGCGCGATAAAAGTACGATGTCGCGATTAGTGACACCATCAAAAAAAGTAACTCCTTTCCCTAATAGGGATTTACCGCTTTCTGGTGTCTCCTCAACGGAAGTAATGCTTAGCTCACGCCTCTGTAATGAACTGATAGCAACGTCACGTGATACTGCATCAATAGTACCTTCTTGTTTCGTCCCGTTCTTATCGATTGCTTTATAAGTGAAGAGCATAAATTATATAAGACCTGAAAATGCACGAGGATTAAGTGCACGCGCAAGTGCATTTTCTGCAGTTACTTCTCCACGGCGTACCAAATCTGCAAGTGAGCGATTCATATCAATCATGCCTGATTCACTACCTGTTTCAATAACGGTATTAATTTCGTGAGTTCGTTTTTCACGGATAAGATTTGAAACGGCTTCATTATTAATTAAAAGCTCATACGCCGGAATCAATCCTCCAGAAATTCGCGGAACTAGACGTTGAGAAAAAATTCCCGCCAAAGACCCCGCAAGCTGAATTCGTATTTGATCTTGTTGCCCTGAAGGAAATGTGTCAATAATACGATCAATCGTTTGAGATGCATTGTTTGTGTGAAGTGTTGAAAGAACAAGGTGTCCCGTTTCAGCCGCAGTAACAGCGGCAGCCATAGTTTCAGGTCCACGCATTTCGCCTACCATCAAAACGTCTATGTCTTCACGAAACGCTGAAAGAAGCGCAGATTGAAATGAGTGCGTATCAATACCTACTTCACGCTGATTAATAATAGAGTTTTTTGATTCGAACGTGTATTCAATAGGATCTTCAATAGTTATGATGTGCTCTGTTCTTGTTTGATTGATATTTTCAATCATAGACGCAAGGGTTGTTGATTTCCCTTGCCCAACAGGTCCTACAACTAGAAAGAATCCCTGTTGCAACTGACAAAACGTTTCGAGCGCAGGAGGAAGGAGTAGTTCCTGCAACGATTTTATGTCACGAGGTATTAAACGAAGTGCGATTGACACTGATTCTTTTTGAAAAAAAGCATTGCCTCTAAAACGAACACCATCTTTATACGCGTACGAAAAATCTACCTCCTGCCGAGTCATGAAGTCTGTTTTTTTATCTGCCGGTATAAGGACAGAAAGAAGTCCTAATGTGTCCTCGTTTGTATATTTTGGGTGTTTCGTTAATGGAAGCAATATCCCAGAAGATCGAATAATTGGATGAGAGCCAGCAGTAATATGAATATCAGAAGCGCCTTCGGCGACTACAGTTTCAATGAGGGTAGTTAATTCAGTTTGGTATTCCATCTTACTTGAGTCGGTTATCCAACCCTAGAATTACAGTGTACCAGCAAACAGACAATCAAGAGCTCTTATTGTTACAAGTAGGGTGAATAATTTAAAAACGATACAGTCTCGAGAACTACTTAAAGACAGTATCTTTATTTTTTTCTTTCTTTTGCTATTGAGAGTGCTTTCTCCAAGACTTCGGACGGGATGGAGCTTGCTTTTATTATGTAACCCGCCGCACCTAATTGCATAGCTTTATCAATATCTTCTTGTGAACCTTGATTCGAAAGCATGATCACAGAAGCATCCTTAGCCAAGTTTTCTTTTCTTACTGCTTCTAAAAATTCGAACCCAGACATAGATGGCATAACAACGTCAAGCAAAATAATATTTGGAGACGCCCCTTTTCGTAATTTTTCCAATGCATTTGCCGGATCAAATGACACGTCGACATCACAACCGCCTGCCTTAAACTTCAATGCGTACATATCTAAAAGAAATCGATCGTCGTCGATAATGAGTATAGAATTTTTTTTATCAACAGTATCCATATTATGTAACTCCTACTTCTTCATCACGGAGCAGTTCCCCACCAAGAGTATTTACTTCTTCGAAAGGGATTGTTCCTTGGAGCATTTTAATAATAGCATCTTCCTTCATAGTGAACATTCCTTGTTGACGAGCAAGCTTATACAAATCTTCTTCTACAGGATGCTCTAATATTACACGCTCTAACTCAGGCGTCATTGGAACCATTTCAAACACACCGACACGCCCACGTACCCCTGTTGCACATGTAGGCGACGGTTCAATACCGAACACGTGATCTGCTTTTGGAAGTCGCTTATGAAATTCAGCAGGCAAATCTTCAAATTCTTTTTCAATCATTTTTGCAACCGCTCCTTCATACGGAATATGACGACCTGCATCATCACACCTACGACGAACCAGTCGTTGCGCAATAGAAAGTACGAGCGTTGGAGCAATAAGGTATGGATCAACACCCATATCTACAAGACGCGGAACAACGCCGATAGCATTATTGGTGTGCAGTGTTGAAAGTACGAGGTGGCCAGTAAGCGCTGCCTGAATAGCGAGTTGCGCAGTTTCTTTATCGCGAATTTCCCCCACCATGATGATGTTTGGGTCCTGACGCAAAATTGAGCGCAACCCGGAAGCAAACGTATATCCTATTTCTGGATGCACCTGAGATTGCGAAACACCGTCAACGTCATATTCCACCGGATCTTCGAGAGATACAACATTCATCCCTTCTCTATCTAACTCTTGGAGCATGGCATAAAGGGTGGTTGATTTACCACTTCCAGTTGGTCCTGAAATGATAATGATTCCATATGGACGTTTCAACGCGTCTCGAAGTATTGCAGCATTCTCATCTGACAAACCAAGGTCACTAATTTTTGATGTTTCATGACGCCTATCAAGAATACGCATTACCACCTTTTCACCGTGATATGTTGGAAATGTGGAGACACGAAAATCTATTCTTCTCTGATCTATATTTGCAGAAAAACGACCGTCTTGTGGTTTTCTCCTTTCGTCCAACTTTAGTGACGAGAGCACCTTAATTCGTGCAATAACTGAACGTTCTAAATTTTTAGGAAGTCTCAATGAAGTATAGAGAACGCCGTCAACTCGAAAACGCACCTTTAACTCCTTTCTTGTTGGCTCTATGTGGATGTCTGATGCGTTACCATCAACTGCATATCGAAGAATGGTCGCCACAATTTTTGTGACCGGCGCATCTTCTTTAATATGCATCGCATCAGCTTCGGTGAGCGCTTTTTCTGGCGATGTCTCTTCAAGAGCAACGTTCAGAGATTCATCTTCAATGGAAGATTGAAGTTCCCCAAGCGCTGCCCCTACTTCACCAGAGAGCCCTTTATACATTTTTAGCACTCGATCAAAATCTTCGTCCGAAATAAGAAACAGTTTGTAGGGAATATTTGTCCTGGACGCAATAAAATTAAGTGCCTCAACCGCGTCTAAATTGTCCGAATCGGTTATACCTACTTCTAATACTCCGTCCTCGAGTGCAAGTGGCACAAAACGATAGTGGAGAGCCGATTCTTCAGGTATGTAATTTAAAATTTCAAAAGGGATGACTACTTCTGCTCCTACAGTTTTTGTAGGAATACGATAATATTCTCCGCGCGCAGTAAGAATGTCTCCAGGAGAAACACCTCTATCCAACAACGCCCGCTCCAGTGTCTTTGATCCTGAAGCTATCTCCTCTTTTATACTTGAGAGAGCTTTAGCGTCAATTATTTTTTTTTCTGAAAGAATAGAAAGGACGTCCATAGATTACAAGTTAGTGTATGTCTGACTTTAGCAAAACTTTTTCGACATAGAAAAACATACATACATTGTACGACATGTTTTTATTAATCTCTTTCGTCGCGCACAATAGAAATTATTGACCTTGAGGTGCAGTTTCACGAGCACCAAGCGGCGCGAAAGGATTATTGCGTCCTACTGGCTCTGCAATTAATTCCTTACTAAAATCCTCAAGACTACGAAATGCAGTGTCAGAGAATATCTTTTCATCAAGCTTTATTGATTTGAGAGTGAGTAAAAGTGAGATGAGATCTTGATCAACTACAGGAGCGTCAGATGTATTTTGTGCCGAAAGTGTCTGTTCCTCTGGTTG
>SCVI01000026.1 GCA_004296925.1 Patescibacteria group bacterium
AGTATATTTACGCTAGTAGTGAGTTACATTAATACAGAAATACACGGTCTAGTATATTTACGCTAGTAACGAGTTACATTAATACAGAAATACACGGTCTAGTATATTTACACTAGTAGTGAGTTACATTAATACAGAAATACACGGTCTAGTATAATTATGCTATAGCATAATTATACTAGACCGCACGTAGTCAGTAGATTTTAGAATAATGCTCCAACCAGTTGTCTACAGATTAGAAATACTCGCGCAAAGTACTACTTTCTAATGCGTGTGGACGATACAGGATTCGCCTCTCGCGTTTAACCCTCAAAGGGAGACAAGGTGTCTTACGCTCGAAACCTACGGTCGCTCGTCGCTCCCTGCGGCCTACGGTTCGAATCCTGTAACTTACAAAATAAATCTTTTGTGGGCGATACAGGATTCGAACCTGTCACCTCTCCCGTGTGAAGGGAACGCTCTGCCAACTGAGCTAATCGCCCGACTACAGATACTAATATCTCACCTCCATAGTATTGGAAATTAAAATTATTTTTTCTTATCCTTCACTTTTGGATCGTTCTCTCGAACAAATAGAAGATCATCGGGGAGGCGGAATAATCCTTCATCATTTCTCTTTTGCTCCATAAAGTGTGCAGAAAAACCAACGCTGCGAGGTATCACAAAAAATACGTTGAAAAATTCAACATCAATTAGTTCCTGCAATTCTCCTGAGGTAAAACCCTCACACTCCGATAGAATATCCAAAAGAAGTGCGCCAATTAATCCATCGACGTTTAAGATGAGTGAACCATTTTTCCCGGTAGTAATTTTTTCAACGTCACGCGCAAAATCATAATGAGGACTCTTTTTTAGAAGTGTCGCAAAAGCAGAAAGTGCTTTCACTCTAGGATCGGGCAAACCTACTCTATATTTCTTGTGCCCAATACCCGAAATTCTTCCTCCTTTTCGCGCCACATCTTCAACATATTTTCGCGCATCAACCCCATGCATCACCCCATCAAGCCACACTGAAGCAGATGCGTTTATTGCACCACCAAAGCGCGGACCAATAGTAAGTAGCCCTGAGGAAAGAGATGACACCAAATCCTTACCTGCTCGCGCAGTAATCATAGTATTCACAGCGCCAGACACGTGACCTCCGTGATCTATCAAAAGACTAAATACTGCCTCAGTAAATGCAACTGTGGTTTTCGAACGCACTTTTCTGCCAAGTAACGCCTCAAGTGAAAGTTGTATGAAACTACTCTGTGCGCTATCAACCAATTTCCCAGCTTTCACAAATACAGGGATGCGTTCCGTGTCAGAAACTTTCGTAGTAGATAAAATGCTTTTAGTTCTATTCATGAGCGTATTAGTAGTGCTTACTTCATTATAAATACGTTCTGGTAATTTCCTAAGTTCTTTCAAAAATTCCGAAAATGTTTCTGGCGCAATAACACCGACAGCCTTCAGTGCATCACGCTTTGCTCTGGCACTTTCATCTTCTCGCTGTACTAATGCTTTTGCGTGTCCAAACTGCACATGTTCGTCAAATGCCTCATCAATAACACCTGCAATATAAGCAACAAGCGGCTTCGTAAAACGTTTTTCCTTAATGAGTTGAATAATTTCATATTCATCGACACCGCCAAGTTCTCCAAAGTACACAAAGGCATCTGTCTCTTTATCGTTTTCAGCAAGTAAAAATAAATCAGTAAGTGAAGCAACAGGAAACCTATCTCCTCCTACTGCGGATGCAAAAGAAACCCTTCTATCTGCGTTAGAAACTGCGCGAATGAGTTCGTTTGTCATCCCTCCCGACGTTGAGCCAACCGCGATATTACCCCTCGTTGCAATATGACTTTTGATTATTTGTTCCGTATCAACACCGCCAATAGCACCTAATTTAAGAGACCCGGAAACAAGCAATCCAACACTTGCAGGCCCTGTAATGAATACTTTCCCTTCAAATTTTTGTATGAGTTCAACTGCGTGACGCTCAGGCACATTTTCAGCAAAGATTGTACCGCCATATGCATCTGGAAATATGGAGAAAAATTCTTTTGTTGACTCCAAGACACGCCTTCCCGACTGCACATTAAGCATAAGTTGCACTGAAGATTTAAGTTCTTGCGGAATAGATTTTAAATTCGAAACACAAGGAATTAACACTTCTTTATCTCCAAAAAAGAATTTCTGAGATTTCCTTCCTCCGGTGACAATCATAATCACTGACGGAGATGTTTTCCCACTTAAAATATCGAAATCTAGCATCGATTGAATGATTGCTGCATGGAGCCCTATAACCACAACTCCAACATCGTTGTTTCGTATAAGAGTCAGAATTTTTTTATAATCTTTCATATTCCTAACGCGAATTTTTTATGTACTTAATCGCTTCATCCACCGCAGTAGTGATTGAAATATCAGACCCGTGCACTGATCCAAACAATTTTTCTCTCCGTAAATATCCTTCAAGTGTTTGCAATCCCTCGACTTCATGCGGACCCCCTCGACGCACAAACACTCTTACTTGCGCATTACGAAGCTCTACGCTTTTTTCTTGTAATGCATCAACAACACCTGCAAACGTGGTTTTAATGTCAGTAAAATTAGCAACACCTCCTGCAATAACAAGGGCTTTTCGCTTCTGTTTTCCCTTTGATTTGAGCATCAGTTCCAGTACGGTGCGCGTATAAAGATATGTCTCTTCGCGTGTTGGCCCACCGCTGTATTCCCCATAATTTCCAATTAAAGATTCAACTCCTTTTAGTTTCGCCTCATCAGCTATGACAATGCTTCCTCCGCCACCTGAGAGTAAAAAAAATAATGCGCCTTCCGGATGCAAGACGGTGAGCTTAAAAGAAGCTGGGGATGTTTTTTGCAATTCTTTAACTGCAATTTCTGCACTGTGCGTTGCTTTGTCGACTACAAGATCGTTTTCATCCCACTTAACACTTGTATCAAAAGATCCTGCGCTATCCACAAGAACTGCTGCGTCTAACAGCAACACTTCTTCTCCTCTTACCAAAAGTGGATTTATTTCTAAAAATGAAAAATGATTTATGTTAAAAACCTCTACTACGTGAGACAAGAAATTGTGTGGAATACCGGTTATGCGCGCCGTGGCCTTAAGGTCTGAATCGGGATGAATTGTGTAGTGATACACAGACTCAGGATGCGCTTCAATATCAATACCGCCATTTTTTGCATGAAGTAAGCGTATTCCTGTTCGTACTCTTTCAAGCGAAAAATACTTTTCTTCTTCAAGAGTGTGTGGAACAAAGGGTTCAACAAGAAATTGACTGAAACCCTTCTTCTTCCACCTCGTTATCGATTTTGAAATTTCCTGCGTCCCAACATCCACAGACACTAATCCTTGTTTAAAACGTTTTTTAATTCCTTGGTCCACTTTTACTACATACGTAGTTTTTTTACTTTTTGAAAAAACTTTTGGTTCTTTAAATGACGTGCCGGCATAGTCATCCCCCACTATCAATTTCTTTGCGCGGTACTCAGTAATTTTTACACGCGACATAAGTTACTTATGAAAGATTTAATCTAAACACCTCTGTCTCTCGTTTTACAAAACCAAGTTTTTCATAGAGCGAATGTGCCGCCGTTCTTTCAGCACGAGATGTTAGCGTAATCGACCTCACTCCGTTTACTCGTGCTGTCTCGATAAGATGGTTCATAATGTCTCTACCTATACCTTTTCCTCTATAGGTATCGTCCACAATAACGTCTTCAATATACGCAAACCGTTTACCGATTTTTTGCTGCACATACAGCGATCCCATTCCAATAATTTTTTCACTGTCTTTTGCTACAACTAAAAAAGCACCCGAACTTTGGATAAGCGACAGCACCTCATGTGCGTTTGTGGTCCTTGTGTCTTGATGAAGCTGTTGGGACAAACGTACCAATTCCTTCAAATTTTCCTCAGTTGCTGTTTCTAAAATACTTATTGAAATGGTTTCCATAGAGTAATTCCTAGTATACGGCACTCACAGTAGAGAACCATACTCGGGTTCGGTACGTTACGAAATGCCATACTTCTTGTTATACTCAAAAGCAATGAATTACGCACTTTTCAGCTTGGGATCTAATGACCCCCTCGCACAGAAAATAGCCAACCATTTACATGTTCCATTAGGTGAAGTGACTCTTAAAACCTTCTCAGATGGTGAGCAGCATGTGCAGTTTATGGAGAATTTGCGTGGCAAAGACGTATTTCTTATTCAATCCACAAATCCGCCAGCAGAAAGCTGGGTTCGTTTATTTTTAGCTGTAGACGCTGCACGCGGTGCTTCCGCAAGAGAAATAACCGCAATCATGCCCTACATGGGGTATACAAGACAGGAGCGAAAATCTAAACCTCGAGAACCTATTTCTGCAAGAGCTTTTGCAATGCTCCTTGACACGCTCGGTACAAATAAAATTTTAACTATGGATTTGCACACGGATGCAATCGGCGGATTTTTTCGCACTACAAACGTAGATTACCTTTACGCACGTCCTGTGTTTATTAACCACCTCAAAAAATATTTCGCAAAAGAACTCCAGGAAGAATCTTTAGTTGTAGTTTCACCAGACGTAGGCGGTGTAGTACGTGCACAATCCTATGCAAAGCGACTTACAAAAACATCTGACTTGGCAATCATCCACAAAGAAAGAGAAATTCCTAATCAAGTAACACGAATGAAGTTAGTAGGAGATGTATCAGGAAAAACCACACTCATTGTAGACGACATGCTCGACACATGCGGAACCTTAAAGAAGGCGACCGAACTACTCGCTGAATCTGGCGCAAAAGAAATTTTTGCATTAGCAACACACGGCATACTTTCAGGAAACGCTAACGCAACCCTTGATGCCTCTCCAGTAAAAAAAGTATTTATTACTGATACGATTAATGTGGATAGACCGCTTTCTTCTAAAATTGAAGTTATCTCCGTAGCTGAGATTTTTGGAAATGCAGTTGGTCGAATCAACAACGGTGAATCATTGAGCGAACTTTTTGAAGCATAAACCTATGCCTCGTCTAATTAAACTCTCGAATCCTAAAAAAACGAGATCCAGTAATACTCCTATTCACAGGCATATTGTTTCAGGACTTCTAGTGGGATTATTTGTTGCGCTTTCCGTATTTCTTTTTCCCTCTTTCTTGTCTTTCATAATTCAAGACACAAAATCGGACGCAATAGTTAAACCCTTTCCCATCAGCGTTAATCCTCATACACAATTAATTGTTGAGAACCCTGAGGCAGATCTATATTTTCAATCTGAAACAGCGTTTCAAACAGACACAAGAAGCCGTACGAGCGACTTTTTTGGACAAATTGCTACCGCCATCTCTTCTATCCCCGGATATTCACTGTTAGGTTCAGCGGGAATTAGGTTTGTAACTGTGTACCCAGGGTTTCGCCAAGAAGAAGTAGTGCGAGCGTTTGATCGGGTGCTTTCATGGGACAAAAAAACTGAACAAAGTTTTATAGAAACGTTTGATAATACCAAAAACAGCGTGAGTGAAGGAAAATTTATCCCTGGCACATATGTCATTGAAGGTAGTCCAAGTGTAGATGAAATTCACGCCATGATCCAAAGCAGATTTGAGGAGACGATTGCAGATCGCTACAGCGCTGAAACTGAAAATATTGTTCCTCTCCATCAAGCGTTAACGATTGCCTCAATGCTAGAAAGAGAGACTAATAGCCCTGAAGAAATGCGAATTATTTCAGGCATCATTTGGAATCGTTTATGGAACAATATGCCCCTTCAAATCGATGCGACACTTCAGTATGCAAAAAGCACAGCGAACAAAGGCAAGGGCGGACAATGGTGGCCTAAGGTTGTTCCGAACGACAAATATATAAAATCTCCATATAACACCTATGCTAACAAAGGACTTCCTCCTGCTCCTATATCAAACCCTTCTATCGCTGCTGTAGTTGCGGCGATTAATCCAAAACAAACTGATTGTGTTTTTTACTTCCACGATAAAAAAGGAATTTTCTATTGCACACCTACGTACGAAGAACACGTCGCACTTCTCAAAAAATACTACGGTCAGGGAAAGTGAATTTTGATTTGGTGGACCCTACCGGATTCGAACCGGTGACCTCCTCATTGCAAATGAGGCGCTCTACCAACTAAGCTAAGGGCCCAATCGGCGCAATATAACATCCCTAGAGAAAAAATACATCCCCTCACAAAGGGAGTAACTGGCACTTTTATACAAGCTGGTCTATTTTGGCTGCCACAATAAAGTCATTCTCAGAAAGCCCTGAAATAGCGTGCGTTGAGAGCGTTATGGAAACCTTTCTGAACGCATGAAGATTAATGTCAGGATGATGTCCTTCTTCTTCAGCGACATTAGCCACTTCATTAAGAAAGGAAACGGCTTCCTTAAAATCCTTAAAAGTAAGCTCTCTGGAAATGGAGAGACCGTCTTTTGAAACAATCCACTCAGATACTTGAGGTTGAAATACCGCTATCTCGTCAGGCGTAAGTGGCGGAATACCACCCTCGCATGCGACACATTTTTTATCCGTTAAGTGAATCTTCATACACTATTTGTGACTCTTTGCTGATTCTATTACGTGCTCTAAAAAATCTTCGAATGAAACCCCAATAGCCGCGAGAGCTTTTGGAAGGAGTGACTCTTTCGTCAATCCAACCCCAGCAGCACTATTAGATTCCAAAAAATATACTCCACGAGGAGAGACGATGAAATCTGAGCGAGAGTAATCGCGTAAGTTTAAAGCTTTGTGTGCGACTTCTGCCATATGCTGCAGTTCCGCCGTCTCTGATTTCGTAAAGTTTCCTGGTACACGCTCCATTGTCTTACCGTTGTATTTATTCTCGAAATCAAAAAAATCAATTCCCTTCGGTGGTACTATTTCT
>SCVI01000027.1 GCA_004296925.1 Patescibacteria group bacterium
GTTGTGCGAACAATCATTCTGCGTCGCAATACAAGCTACAGTAATTATGAAACACTAAATGACTCGTGCGATAAAAAAATGAATGCAATTGTGGATAACATTTTTAAAAAATATTTTTATTTTTTTTAATAAAATTAAAATAATTTAATTAAATTTTAATTTTGTAAAAATATTATATTTTAATTACAAAAAACGAACCTCAGGAGAAATTTTAATTCCCGTCTTTGCAAACACAATGTCGGATACTTGACTCGCAAGTACTATCACATCTTTTGTAACGGCTCCCTCCTCTGTTGTAATTACGAGCGGTTGTTGCTCCCACAAAAATGCGTGACCATGTCTCATCCCTTTAAGCGCTAACGCCTTATCTAAAATCCATGCGAGCGGTATCTTTACGCCGCCTTCTGGTAAAGGAAATAACGGCATCTCAGGGTATGTGCCAGCAAGTATTGAAGACTCCGAATCCGCAATAATCGGATTAAGAAAGAAAGATCCTGCGGTTCCATATACATCAAGTGGCGGAAATTTCCCTTGTCTAATTTTTATAACCGCATCTCGTATCGCAGAAAGTTCAGGTATTGGAGTGTCTTTAAAAGTTACCGAGAGATCTCGATACTTCAAATTTGGTATTGCGAGTACTGAAAGTGAAAAAGTTACACTTACCGCTATGTAACGATCTACTTCTTTTTTAAAAATACTTGTGCGATATCCAAACAAACATTCTTCTTTGGTTAAATTCTTATACATACGTTCCTTAGTATCAAACACATGCACCGAAGTGACACTCTCTGAAAGCGCTGCCCCGTATGCTCCGATGTTTTGAACAACCGCTGCACCAACAGTTCCTGGGATTGCAGACAAGTTTTCTATACCCCATCCACCACTTTGTACCGCATACGAAACTAAATCATCCCAAATTACTCCTGCGTCTACAGTCAGCGTGAGTACGCTCATCTCTTTTTCTGAGGTAATGGCACTAGTTTGCAAGCGAATAAGTACCGCATCGAGTTCAGCGTCAGGTGCTAGAAGGTTTGACCCGCATCCTATTGGAATCAATGGAAGATTCTTGCTTACTGCGAACTTAAGCGCATCAGGAATTTCATTAGCATTTTCAAGTTCAAGAACGTAACGAGCTTCCCCACCAGTACGAAACGTAGTCAGTGTTGAAAAAGGAACATGTTCTCGAATATGCATATTGAGTGAGGTGTAATCCTCAGCATTCTACGACCGACGGGTGCGAGCTCCAAGCAAAAATCCTTTGTGAGTGCCGCCGCCGGCCGTAGAGTGCTGACGACATAGAAATTGTATCATTGGTGCTTTATATGTTGAATATAGGGGAATCATTTGATACTATCCCCTTTGTGAGTGCTAGTTTCTGCTAGCTCTACGAAAATCTGCATAAGCCCCCGCGCAAGCGGGGTTTTATGTATCCGATTTTCAACTCTAGAATCTGAAAATTTTGAGAACTAAGGGTTTTTCCCTGACGCAATCTCTTGTATGTAGTATTCGCCCTGCGCCTTAAACGAGGCGTCAGCCTCAATTGCTTGCTGTAGTGCAGCAATGGCTTCTGTTCTCCTTCCTGCTTCAAGATAAATTGCAGCAAGTTGCACAATCTTTTTCACGTTTTTTGGATCATTCACCACTCTCGATTTTGCTATCGCTATAACTGCGTCATAATCGCGAACATCGAGGTACGCTTGCAACAACACATCATTGTCAGGCGCAGTGGTTTGAAATTTTTCTATGAGTAAGGTATCTGAAAGCGCTTTGTTGCCACTTCGGGTAAGCGCAGCAGCGTAGTATAAACGAGCAGTATCGTACCCTTGATCAAGTTCAAATGCTGTTTTAAATAACTCGAGCGCTTTTTCTTTGTTTCCTCTGAGTGTTTCTAGTATTCCTAATTCAAAATATATTTGCTGTTTCTTCGGCGAAAGCAGGAGCGCAGCATCAAATTGGTTTTTTGATTCTTCATATCGACCCGCTTGACGCAAAAAAGTTCCTAAAAACAATCTGAGGCGTGTGTCGTTAGGGTTTCGAGAAATTTCATCACTCATTTGTTGAATAGCGTATCCCTCAACGCTACTTCGAAAGGCTTCGTCTCCTATCGAGGCGTTCTTCGCTTGAACAGCAAACTGAACCAATTGCTCCCTTGCCTCTTGTCGTCCGAGTCCAGTTGTTTCTGACGCAAGCTTAATGTATCGCACATTCTCTTCGATACCTTTCTCGTGAGGTTTTAATGCCTCTATCAAGTTATATGCGGTTGCAATCCCTGAGACATTCGCAAAATAGAACACAATTACCATTATCGATACGAGGATTGGCGCACCCATAGCAATAACGCTCGGTGATGCTTTATGTCTCCACCATGAATTTTCGTCACCATGCGAGGCATCGTTACTCTCTTCACGAAATGCTATGTAAGCAAGAAGAGTGAAAAACAGTATGTAACTCAGCAGATTGTCGAACACAAATAAGTTATGGAATCCATATCCTGCAAGAAGTCCAGTGAAGAGTGCACGTTCCGTAACGGTGAACGCAGACTTTGGTCGCCACAAAAACCAGAGCGCTAAAGCGAATAAAGAAAGGTATAAAAGAAACCCTACGCTTCCCCCCGCAACAAGCCAATCTAGGTACTCATTGTGCGCTCTATCAAACCATGGCTCCTGCGCATACATGGAGGGCTCGTAGTATTTGTTAAAAACATGATTGAAGCTCTCTTGCCCCCACCCAAATATAGGTCGCTCCTGAAACCCTTGCCACGCCATATTCCAGATCGTAAAACGAGTTGAACCTTCAGAAAGTGAAATATTCGCAATGCGAGTAAGTACATCATTTGATTGAATAAACGCAGTGTCTTTCGCGAGGAAAAAGCCGCCACCCAACACCGCAAGCGCAATGAGTACCCCGACACTCCATTTCCTTACTTGCTTCGTTCGTTCACCAAAGAAAAGAATAATTAGTACAGTGAGTACCGCACCTCCAAAAAGACCTAAAATGGTACCGCGTGTTGCAGTATAAAAAATCATTATGAGTTGCAACACAAATGCTGCACCGTACCACCAACGTATCTTTGTCTTCCCTTTCCCCCACCAGTGATACGCGAGTGCCGTAAAAAATGCCATGAATAACATGTACACGGCCAAGTACGTCGCATTTCCAAACGTGCCGTCAACACGAACACCTCCTTGGTTAATAGGTAGACTTCCTGCTAGTTGTAAGAGTCCGTAAAGACCTTCAATCACTGAGACCCCTATAGCAACTTCAAAAATCATTCGCCAATCTTTGACATCTCTAATAGTTGACCAGAGCACCACAAAAAATGCGTAAAGATGAATTAGTCCTATCCATCCCTCCATGCGTTCAAAGTTTGACCAAAAACTCTTGTGCGGATTAGCGCTCCATATATCTGAAACACCTAATGAAAGTACAAAAAGTGATAACGCTATAAATATCCATGTTCCGCGTTGTTTCAGAGAAAATCTCGGCCGTGCGGATGGATCCGCGAGCATAAGTACAAGCCAAAGCGCTACAAGAATCTCAACGAGAATACGGAACGCGAATCCTTTACCGGTGATAAATGGAAAGAACAACGGGTTTGCCACAAAGAGCGGTATACAAAAAACTCCAAAAATCCCCGCTATAATCCCCCACTTCAGCCACGATGTTTTCATGGTTACTACTATACCATCCCGATATAAAAGGGCTCAAAGTAAATGAATGAGGCTTATAAAACCTTTTCTTTCAATGGGTTCGCTGAAACTGCTGAAGCACAACTCGCCACCTCATACACATATATGTTTTTCCCGAGCTGACGAAGCGTATAAAACGATGGCATCAGCATACGTCCGAGATTGATATCAATATCAAATACTTCATCGTCATGCTTTGCATTACCAAAACGTGCCAGTGGTGTGCAGTTTGGAACTGCACGTTCCACGATAATTAAGTCGGCGGGTGGAAGTGTCTCGAGATACGATGGGTCCGTCTCGCCTGTTACGACAATAGGTTTAAAAGCAATATCCTTAGAAAGTTTTCGCATATGTTGACATGTTGAACCACACGACGCCTCCATAAAAAGTGCGTACGAATTTTTATTCATGGGCAATGTGAGTTCAAAAATATGTTCATCTATACGAATACCTGCATCGCTATATTCGGTAGAAATAAACTCAGACGCTCTGTTATATGTTGTCGGAACAGAAAGCAACACTAGTGTGTATACGTAAACTAAGATTCCGCCAGTCAAAAAGATAGTTGAAACCCATCGTGGAGGCGACTTGTATGACGCAATAAGAAACATAAGGAAAAAACCTATAGGAAATATATGTCTGACGTTAAGAGCGAGTCCGTGGTCACTTCTAAAAATTACAGAAACAGCGACTATGTAAAGCACGAGGTATATAAGTGCGAGGTATGCAAGTGTTTTGTTTCGTATTCCGGAACGTAGTGCTGGAATGAGTGCAAGTAAAAGTAGCGGAAACGCTTCCACCATCTGTCGCGCATTTACCATGAATGCTTCAAACAGTGTGAGTGATCGAACTACACTCTCTGTGCTGTTTGCAGATGATTCAAAAAACTGCAGTACGAATCCTGAAAGTTGAAGGATAATATTCTGCGCATTTGTAGCAAATACAATTAATAGCAAGGTTCCTCCCGCTAAGGTGGCAATGCCGATTTGCCACAATGATTGAAGAGTACGTGGAAAATACAAGAAAAGAATCGGAATGTTAATAAGAAAAAGACCTGCAAAAGGAAAGTTGGCAGTTGCGAGAAATGCGGTCACAATAGATATAGCAGAGAACCGTCCTGGCTTGCCATTTTTTCTCTCTTCAGTGATTGCGCGATAAAGGTAAATGAACGAAATCATACCGAGAGCAATCGAGAGCATCCACATTTTTCCAGAACGCGCGAGTAGCGTAGTGAGTACACTACCGAAGGTGATCATAAGGAGCGTTAAACGCCACCATACTGAGTGAACATTGGTTTTCAGAAATTGATAAACGAAAGCAAGAAAAGCCATCGCGGTAAGCGCGGATACAATACGCGGAACCAGTAGACTGTATGACGGGTTAAGAACAAGCGCAGTTTTGAGTGCAACAATGTCAAAACCGTAAAAAAGAAACCCGAAGCCAAGCGCAAACACCATGGCAATATAATTTTGATAGAACGAAAGCGTCCCATAGAGAACGCCATATCCGGG
>SCVI01000091.1 GCA_004296925.1 Patescibacteria group bacterium
AGGTAATGAGGGAAGCCAGCACCAGGACCACAAAAAAAACGGCATTGAGCCGGAAGTAGGCTCCCATGGTGAGGCCTAGCAATAAGACATTGTAAGTATAGGTTCCATTCGACAGAAAGTCCTTATGAAAGCCCAGGATATTTCCGAGCACGAGCGCAATCACCACAGCCGACAGGCCGCTGATGCCTACATACAGATCGGTAAAGGAAGCGACGAAGAGGGCCAGCGCAAACCAGCGGCTGTCCGAAAAGAACACCTGGTTGTAACTGGAGCGGATACCCGTTCCCAGGAATGACAGATATGTGCGCAGTCCCTCCAAAACCTAAAGATCAGGGTATTTCAGGTGCTCGGGCAACTGCTCCTCCTGCTGGATGCTTGCCATTGTTTCACGTTTCCTGACAGTACTAACGGTCTGGTACTTACCTGCCATCACCACGGCAGGACGCAGGGTAATGAACTGCATCCACTGGGTCATGTTGTAGGCACCGACCGTGTGCACCACTACCTGGTCGCCTTTCTTGAGCGGAGGCAGGGTAATGTGCTCCCTCACCACATCAATGTTCATGCACAAAGGCCCGTAGAGGATGGCGTCCTCGGTATAAGTCCCAAAGGGCTGTGCGGGGCTGATCCTGTGGTCGTACCAGAAAGACGTAAATAAAATATTGACCCCGAAATCAAGGATGATGGCTCTTCGGCCATCGGCCAGGCGTTTGTTGGAGAGCACCGTTCCCAGCAGGTAACCCGCCTCGTCTATCAGCGCGCGGCCCGTTTCGAGGATCAGCAGGGGCAATTCCTTTTCCGTAAATCCCGCATTGAGGATGGCCGTGCAGATCGCTTCCGCATACTGGTCGAAGGTAGGACAGGCATCTACTCCCTGCAGATAGGAGCCTTTGAGTGTGTTCTTCGAGGCAAAGCCTCCGCCGAGGTCCATGTACTGCAGGCTCCTGCCGTATTTTTTCTTTATGGCCATGACCAGCTCCGAAAGCTTGGTCGCCGCAATGC
>SCVI01000092.1 GCA_004296925.1 Patescibacteria group bacterium
TGGCGTTCGCCGTGATCCTTTCGGTCTTCACACTGGCCTCAACGGCCGTGTTCATGAGCCTCGGCGCCACAATGAAGGCGGCCGAACAGAACAACACCAGCAATCTCAACATCCAGGACGTGTCCGCGATTCTCTATCACGCGGTCGAACAACAGAATGCTGCGCGGGGTTTCGCTGCGACCCGCAACGCCGACTTCCTCAAGAACTATGAGAAGGACGGCGCGACGGTCGACAACAACCTCGCGGCCTTCACCGGCCGCACGACGCGGCCCGAGCAGAAGGAACGCGCCGCGCGCTTGAAGGCCGAAATCGAGGCCTGGCGCGTCAAGAACGACGAGATCATCGCGCTCTCCCGCGACCCGGCCACCGAGTTCCAGGCCCTGGCCATGATCGACGAAGTGCGCCTGACCAAGGTGCGCGAGGTGCAGGGCGAGATCCTCACCGCACAGCGCAAGCTGGTGGCCGAACGCTGGGCCGCCCAGCAGGCCGCGATCGGCCAAGCCAGGGTGACGCTGGTCGGTGGGAGCCTGGTGGCGATCCTCGCCGCGGCGGCCATGGCCTGGCTGCTGTCGCGGGCGATCGCCACGCCGGTCAATTCGATGACCCGCGCGATGGACAGGCTGGCGGGCGGCGACAACACCGTCGACGTGCCGGCTGTGGGCCGCAAGGACGAGATCGGCCAGATGGCCCAGGCGGTGCTCGCCTTCAAGGACGCCGCGATCCAGAAGCTGCGCCTGGAGGCCGAGGCCGCCGAGCAACGCGCCGCAGCCGAGCTCGAGCGCAAGGCGCGCGAGGAAGAGAAGGCCCGCGAGGCCGAGCAGGACGCCATCGCCATCGGCGCCCTGGCCGAGGCCCTGGGCAAGTTGTCCAAGGGCGACATGACCCACCGGATCAACGTCGCGTTCGCGCCGAAGGCCGAGCAGCTGAAGACCGACTTCAACGCCGCCGTGGCCACGCTGCAGGACACCATGAAGGTGATCAGCGGCAACACCACCAGCATGCGGTCGGGCGCCGGCGAGATCAGCCAGGCGGCCGACGACCTGTCGCGCCGCACCGAGCAGCAGGCCGCCAGCCTGGAAGAGACCGCCGCGGCGCTCGACCAGATCACCGCCACGGTCCGCAAGACCGCCGAGGGCGCGAACCATGCCCGCG
>SCVI01000028.1 GCA_004296925.1 Patescibacteria group bacterium
GATCTCCCTTCAAAAGCAAAACGTTTTCTTGCGACGTCAGCATCACTCACACGTTTTGGTTCGTGTGCCCAGATGAGTGCACTTTTTAGTGTAGGAAGGTTATACGTTTTTAAAATATTTGACGGAAGAGGATCTTCAATAGAATCAAGTAATCCTTGCTCAACAACTTTTTTAATGGCGTGAAAAAACCAGAGTGATGTTATGCCGGCAGTTTCAGGGTACACAGGCAGCATCCCTTGAGTGCTATTCATGAATGGCATACCTGATGATTTTTCGACCACTGGATTTATTAAAGATTTTTTTCCGTTTTTTTCAGCAACCTTTCCACTGAGTCGCACGATCTCATTTTGAGGGACCATTTTCGCTAAGTACGGCTGGTGAAACCACACAACACGCAGTGTTCCTGTACCGTCAGAAAAACTCCCCTCGGCCATAGGTACTTTTGTTTTCCATGATTTTTTCATTTCAAGTTTTGAAAACTTTCCGTAGAAGGTTGCTGTTTCGTTGTGAGACACCGCGTTTATGCTCCGCATGTCGGCCGACGACTCATATCGAGTGGGGAGATGATACAAAAGATCACGAATAGTTTCGAGACGTAGTTTTTTCAACCCAGCGCGCTGGATTGTGGTGAGTCTGGTCAGGGTTTCGATTGAATCGTTTATGTCCATTTGGAGGTGAGAATGATTCTCACTATATACTGTATGTATACAGTATTAATTTCAACTCTCACTATGAAACAAATTTTCCTTCCTCTCATATTTTCACTGGTCTTTTTTATGGCTCCGGTCGCTGAAGCGAGTATTGTTTCTGAATTGGAAGTGAAGCTTGCTGGGCTTTTGGCACAGGTAGACGAAACGCGTAAAGCGCTGATTGTGGCACAACAGGCCGAATTAAAATTGACTGTTACAAATAACAACAACGCATGTGCGAAGCTCAACAATACGCTTGGACTAGGTGCAACGGATGTTGAAACCAATGGTGAGGTATCTGTATTACAAAAAGTTCTTTCGTCTGACCCTTCCCTTTATCCCGAGGCATTGGTTACCGGTTACTTTGGACTCGCAACGGAAAGAGCTGTTATGCGTTTTCAAAAAAGGAGCGGGGTAGTTTCATCAGGTAGTGCGCAAACGACGGGCTACGGCCTTGTTGGTGGAATGACGCGGAGCGCATTTCTTCTTGCTTGTACAAAGGGAACTGGTTCGAGCACTACTACTTCTACAACACCAGCAACATCACAACCTCCAAAGACAGCCCCAACACTTACCGAAAGTTTGAGCACTCTTTTGCCAATAATTTCTCTCGATACACTTCCAGCATCAGCATCTTCTACTGCGCTTATTTCTGGAACGGCAAAAAATCTTTCATCGGTGTCTGTGTCGGTGAGAAGTACTCAAATTGTATACAAAGCGGACAATGTGCCAGTGAAAGATGGAAAGTGGTCATTGGTTACTACAAAACTTGCCAATGGTTCGTATCAAGTAATTGTTGAGGGGGCAGGTGGGGGAGCGAGCGCAGTTGGGTTTGTTGTTATTGATGCGTCTGCCGAAACACCATCGCCAGCTGTTGTGGTCTCAACAACACCAGCGGTGCCTGTGCCACCAGCTTCCGTAATACTTAAAGTAAACGGTTCTGACAGAGGTGCTTCGATAGTACGAGGTGCGTCTGCATACATGAGTTGGAGCGGACTCAATGTAACGTCGTGCGTACTTGCATCAAGTCCACAAAGTGAAATTACAGGTACAGTACTTCAAAATGGATCAGGACAAACTGGACCGCTTACCCAGACAACCGCATTCACTTTTACCTGTACCGCGAAGGATGGAGCGTTCGTCTCAAACTCCTTGTTGGTTGAGGTGAAGTAAAAAACTTGTTCGAATGCTTCACCTCCTATACTCTTAGGTACTGTCGAGTAGCGATAGAGAATGAGTCGCCCCGCGACAATGGAGAGGTGGCTGAGTGGATGAAAAGCAATTAGTTTTGCTTTTCATCCGATCCCGTTTCGGGAATAATCGATGCCGTAAGGCCGATTATAGGAGGACGAACTTGTTCGAACGCTCAGCCACCTGTAACCTTTACAACAGGTCGCCCCGCGACAATGGAGAGGTGGCTGAGCGGTCGAAAGCAGCACACTGCTAATGTGTTGAACCTCAAAAGGGTTCCGAGGGTTCGAATCCCTCCCTCTCCGCAAAACAAGAAAACGCCCTGAGTATAGGGCGTTTTCTTGTTTATGTGTGTTGAGTAGAAGGGATTCGAACCGCGGGCCGCAGGTCTCGAAGAGAGGCCGAAGGTTTCGAGTGTGGCAACACGAGAGGCGAATCCCTCCCTCAGCAAACCCCGTGCTAGCATTAATTCATTACCCGCTGAACTACATTCACTTATGAATATTTTTAAAAACTCCACGTTTACGTGGTGGCAGATTGGTCTCTTTAAACTCTCAGTTGCGACCTTTGGTATTGCTGTAGGTGCATACTGGCAAGAATTTTTCCTTCCGTACCTCACAGTACTTCTTACGGTTGCTGTAGTGAGTGGACTGTATGTTGGGTACATTTGGTTGAAACAACACTAAATCAGTTAGTTCGCTCAGGGTAGGTTGACTAGTGTCAATTCAATAATTTGCTACACTATAGAAATAAATTATTTATGCCTCGTATTGCTGTAGCAGGAATTCTGGTTGTCGTTCTTCTCGCCTCTGGTTCATGGATTTATTTCATGAATAAACCTGAGTCGCCTCAAAGCACCGCTTCGCCAAGTGAAGCGCAAGGAACTCAGATAGAACAATCAGCATCAGCAACTACAAACACTAACCAACAAAAAATGACTGCAACACTTAATACAAATCAAGGAGCCATTGTTATTGAGTTTTTCGGGGACGACGCACCAAACACAGTAGAGAATTTTAAGAAACTTGCGGAATCTGGATACTATAACGGTACAAAGTTTCACCGTGTTATTCCTGGTTTCATGGTTCAAGGAGGGGATCCTTTCACTAAAGATGACTCACTTTCTGGGAAGTGGGGTACAGGGGGTCCTGGTTACACGTTTGAAGACGAGATACATGCAAATAACAAAAATGACATCGGTACTATTTCGATGGCGAACGCAGGCCCAAATACAAACGGGAGTCAGTTCTTTATAAATGTTGCCAACAACAATTTCCTTGATCCAAAGCACACAGTGTTTGGAAAAGTGGTGTCAGGTATGGAGGTTGTAAAAGCAATTGAAACAACAAAAACAGGGGAAGGAGACAAGCCTCTTTCACCCATGATTATTGAGAGTGTCACTATTCAGTAAATCTCGTATTTGGATTCGTGGCGTCGCTCGCTCTCTACTTCCGTTAAGGTGTTTTATTAAGATTTGACGGAACCTTTCAAGGGTCGTAGGTTGCATAGAGTATGGATAACACAGCTAATACAAAACGCGTTATCGGGGTTGACTTGGACGACGTGCTTTCGCGCACAGGAGATGCCATGGCTCAATTTCATAACGCAACATACGGCACGAAATATAAAAGAGAGGAAGTTAAAACCTTTGACCTTGATGCTGTGTGGAACTGCACTCCTGAAGAGGCAAAAGAACGGGTAGTTGAATTTATGACTACCGACTTTCACCACGATGCCAAAGTGGTATTTGGTGCATACGATGCGTTAAAAAAACTTGGAGAATTTTATGACATCGTTATAGTGACAGGAAGAAATGAGTCAATGCGAGACAGTACGATTACGTGGCTCACAAAAAATTTTCTAGGACTCTACCGTGAAGTGCACTTCACAGGACATTTTGATGTAGTAGAGTCGAAGCGTCGTAAAAAATCTGATGTAGTGAAAGACATCGGTATGAGTCTGTTTATTGATGATGCACTTCACTTTGCAACTGATGTTGCGGGAGTAGGGGTGCCAGTGTTGCTTTTCGATACGCCATGGAATCAAGGCATGGCTCCAAATGGTGTGACGCGTGTTTTTTCATGGGAAGAGATTCTTTTTCGTATCTCTAAAATGGAAAGAGAAGGGTGGACCACAGCTACTGCGCAATAGTAAATGCGAGCACGTCATCTGCCCCTGCTTCTTTAAGTGCGCGTTTTGCGTCACTTAAAGTTGTTCCTGTTTCTGCAACATCATCTATAAGTAGTATTTGTGTGCCACGAACTTTTTCAGGCCGAATAACAAAAAACGCTCCTTCTATATTATTCCTACGTTCTTCCTTTGAAACACTTACTTGGCTTGGTCTGTCTTCTCGCCCTAAAACGTCGGGAGCGTATTCAACGCTCCCGACAAGATGCGGAAGAATTGCAAGCGTGAGACGCTCCGCTTGATTGTATCCTCGTGAGCGAAGTCGTTTTTCAGAACTTGGAATAGGAATAATAAGCGGTATGTGCCAGCCACCAAGCGCGGATTTTTCTGAAAGCGTATGAGTTATTTCATCAGCAATTATTCGTCCGAGCGAAGGAAGAGGGGCTTTCTCTCCACGATATTTAATAGCACGGACAAGCGCTCGAACTTTTCGATTACGGTATGGAAACAAGGCTACAATCCATTGCTTGTCGCGATGTATCACCGGATGGAGTAGCTCTTGGAGCGTCTGTTCAGAAAGTGTACGCGCAATTCGACTCTCGCTTGAGAGCGGAATAAAAGAATCAAGAATTGCTTGAAGAAATTTCTTTATCATTCCGTTTGATTTAGTATGGCGATTCACTACAAGCACACAATAGATGGCAATCGAGGGATGGAGGAGACTTGTGTCAGTATATAATGATAGGCATACTATGGCATTTTCGCTCGATCAATTTTCAGACGCTTTTCGGCGATTTAAATTTTCGCTTAGCAGTAAAGATGGCGAGAGTGTTCTCGGCGTCGATATTGGTACTGCCACCATTAAGGTGGTGCAGGTGAAGCAAGTAAAAGGAAGTGCTGTACTTGAAACATACGGTGAGATTGCATTAGGACCTTATGCAAATGCTGAAGTTGGTCAAGCGGTAAATCCTCCAGTAGAAAAAATAAGCGAAGCTTTGACTGACGTACTCCGTGAATCAAATGCGGTATCAAAAACAGCTGGTTTTTCAGTACCTCTTTCTGCGTCGCTTATTAATGTAATTACTTTACCAACGAAGGATCCAAATGACCTTGCAAGCATGGTGCCAATTGAAGCGCGTAAGTATATTCCTGTCCCTGTGGGAGAAGTGACACTTGATTGGTTCGTAATTCCTGAGGAAGAAGCAAAATTTTTATCAGCACAGGGTGAAAAAAAAGAAAATACTTCTGATGTTTTGCTTGTCGCTATTCATAATCAGATGCTTCAAAAACTGCAGACGATTACGCAAGCAGTTTCTATTACTCCGCGGTTTTTTGAAGTTGAACCATTTAGTGTGGGTCGTGCATCATATGAACACACCGCGCTACCAACTATGGTTATAGATTTGGGTGCCTCGTCGTCAAGAGTGTATGTGGTTGAGTTCGGGATTATCGATAGAGCGCACACGATAGGGAGAGGCGGGCAAGACTTAACTCTTTCGATTGCAAAGTCCACGGGTATCACGTTTGCAGAGGCTGAAAACTTAAAACGAGATAAGGGGCTCGGTACTTCGGAGTCAGGTTCGGCGGGATTAGATTTTATTTTTTCCGAAGCACGTCGCATTTTTTTAACGTATCAACGCAAAGAGGGAAAGGCGATTTCGCAAGTAGTACTTGTGGGCGGTGGCGCAGCACTGAAAGGTATCTCAGAGGTCGCAGGCAAATATTTTGATACACGAGTGGTAATAGGGTCTCCGTTCGATAAACTCACCACCCCCGCGTTTATTGGGGATATGTTGAAGGGAGCCGGTCCTTCATTCGCATCAGCAGTTGGTCTTGCGCTTCGTGCCCTCCAACGTTAGTAGTTTTTATATCCACGTTTTAAGAGGTATTGTCACGTGTACCACCTATAACGAATGTTACACTCAGTGCTATGGAAGAGCGTGTCAAAACGTCGTTTATACCGAAGAGTTCACTTAAAGTTGAACGTTCGGAGACACGAAGTCGAAATCCGTTGGCGATTGTTAACATAATTACTGGCGCGTTACTTGTGGTGGCTATTTTCGGCGCTGGCGGCATGTACGCATTTGAGAAGTACACCATGCAATCTATTGCGAGCAAGAAGCTTTCTCTTGAACGCTCGCGCGCAGCATTCGAACCAGCAACTATAAGAGAGCTTGCACGTCTCGATGCGAGAATTAATACTGGATACAGCCTTCTTCGACAGCACGTTTCTGTTTCCCAGCTGTTTGATGAAATAGAAACTCGCACATTATCCTCTGTCCGTTTCAATGATTTTTCGTACAGTATTGCAGATGCCTCACGAGTACTTTTAACCGCAAGCGGTGAAGCGGTAAGTTTTAATGCTGTTGCACTTCAGTCTGATGCATTTTCCAAATCGAGCATAATTACTGAACCGATATTTTCGAATGTGAACATTTCTAAAACAGGAACAATAGTGTTTAACTTCAGTGCAATAATAGACACCTCACGTATTGGGTATACAGGCGCAGCAGTTCCAAGTAGTACTCAACAATAATTATGAAACTTTTCACTCCCGTACTATTTATTTTACTTGCAGGCACAATCTTCTTTTTGTATATCAACCCAACATATCTATCGCTTCAGAATGTTCTTGCCGAGCAAGCGCAATTTGATGCGGCGCTCTCTCGTTCCCGTGAACTTCAAGACGTGCGAGATCAATTACTTGCTCGATATAATACTTTCTCGCCAACAGATTTAACGAGACTACAAAAACTAGTGCCTGATCACGTGGATAACGTACGCCTCATACTTGATCTCGATAGCATGGCAACAAAATACGGAATGCGAGTACGAAACGTCGCAATTGAAAATGAAAAGGCGCGAGCTCAGAGAGGTCAGATTGGACCTGGTGAGGAAGTGTATGAGTCAGTCATCCTTTCCTTTACAGTAAGTGGCTCCTACGACACGTTTAGACAATACCTTAATGATCTTGAAAAGAGTTTGCGATTGGTTGATGTGGTTGGTGTTTCATTTAAGGCAAATGAAGTTGGTATATACGACTTCACTCTCAATATAAAAACCTATTGGCTTAAACCATGAACATTCTAAATAAATTTAAAGGTCTTATTATCACGTGCGTCATACTAGGCATTGGTTTTATTGCGTATACGTATTTTATTTCACAACCAGAGGAACAGACACTTTCGGCACAAAATACATCTGAC
>SCVI01000093.1 GCA_004296925.1 Patescibacteria group bacterium
TGCATCTCCAGCTCCATGTAACTGCGCACATTGGCTTCGCTGGGCCGCATGATGGCGATGTTGCGCAGGTCCTCAAGGGTCTTCTGCAGGCGGTCGAACTCCACCAGTTCGGGTGGGCGCTCAGGCGCAGCCGGCCGCGGCGGCGGGGCCGGTGCGGGTCTGGTTGCGGGCTCGACCTCTTGCGTCGGGGGGGCCTCGTAGAAGTGCCACCCGCGCCAGCGGTCAGACCAGTAAGCGCGGGAGGACGCGTCGCGCGGGGAGGCCGGACCAGAACCCTGCGCCACGGCCACATCGGCGATCGGCGCCAGTATCAGCACGGTCAGCACAAGCAGAGGAACATGGGAGGGTCGGATCACCATGGCCACCTCACAGCAGCGACCGGGGCGGCAGGCGCGTGGTGCAGTAGTTGATCCCGAACTCGATCGTCTGTTTGCGCGGGGCGGTCACGCCGGGCAGCTTCACGCCCTCCTGCCAGAACAGCACCTTGAGCCGGCTGCAGCCGGGCTCGCGGTAGCGCCTCTCGGTTGAGACGTCGATGTAGATCGGCGAAGTGGCCTCGAAGTGCCTGGTGATCGCATCGGCGATCTCTCCAGTGAGCACGCCATGGGCCGTGCCTTCCGCGGACTGCAGCGCGGCCAGCAGGACAGGGCGGGCGTCGGGGACCGGTGTGTGCACCGCCTGTGCGCGGGCGGCAGAAGCGAGCACCAGAGCCAGGACCAGGATGGCGGCGGCGATGCGTGGCATGGCGTTCATTGACATCTCCCCTCCCCGTAGTAGCAGTTGGCGGCGCGATCGACGTTGCCGCCCTGGATCACCCCGACGTTGGGCATGTTCGGCACGATCGACGCGTAGAACTCGCTGAGGTCCATGCGCGCGAAGTCCAGACTCTGCAACTGGGCGATCGTGAAGCCGGAGCAGTCCGGCGCTTGCGCCGTGCCCCAGCCCTTGCCGACCTGCTGGCGGCCTTGTTCGTTGATGACCCGGGCCAGGACCGAGTTGAAGCAGCACTTGTTTGTCGTGTGGGTGATGCACGAGACGCACCGACCCAAAATCCGGATGCAGGACGAGCAGTAGGTGCCGACCGAGTGGCACAGCCGCGCCCCTTCCTTCATCGCGAGTTTGGATTCCTCCTCGTCGCAGGACAGGGCGGCCATCACGATGTAGATGACGATGGCGATCACCAGGGACCACGGGTCGAAGGCCACGACCACGCTCTCGCCGGCATAGAGCACCGCAGAGCCGGCGGGCAGGGCGGTGCCGTTCACCGCCACCGTGACGCCGTAGCTCGTGAAGCTGCCGCTGAACCCGCCACTCATCAGCAAGGCCTGCATGCCTTGGTAGAGAAACTCCCGGTTGCCGGAATTCATCAGCGCGTCGAACACCAGCCGCGAGCCGGCGCCGAACATGCTCTGGTTGCTCATGCCCTGGCCGGCCGGATCGCTGCGGCAGCAGTTGGTGAGCAGCCGGTCGCGACAGCGATTCGCCTCGCCCTT
>SCVI01000029.1 GCA_004296925.1 Patescibacteria group bacterium
AACAAATAATTCTTGTTCTTCGGGGCTCATCGAGCCCCCACTATTAAGCGTGGTCATAATTGTTGTTATCTTTTAATGACGCTTGCGCGTCTCCGTTTTCTTCCTCGCGCGGGAATGCAAGGCGAAGAGATTTTTCTATAAGCTCCTTCTCTTCCGCAGAAAGCTCGCGCATTTCCTTGTGCTCGATCCGTCCGGATATTTCTACCTTATCCGCGTAGCGCGGGTGATGCTTGCGAAGCCACAGGTGTATGGCGGGAAAGTTTTTGTCGCGGATGAGCGAGAGCAGCTGGCCCTCGCTCATGTCGCAAACAAAGTCCACGCCTTCTTTCATAGCCTCCTCAACCGCTTTTTTGAACTCCTCATCGCCCGAATTCTCATCTGAATTTGTATGAACTGGTAAAATAAAGGTATGAAAAATCAAAAAAAAGTTTTCGCACTTTTCAAAAAGCGAACGGGATGAAATTTATCTTCTGAGAAAAAAGAAGCGTTCGTATGCCGATATTGGCGACGCCCTTGGCCGCAGCGCATATGCCGTTTGGTATGAATTCAACAAAAACAAGGTCAACAGAAAATATGATCCGCAAAAGGCGCACCACAAAGCATACGTCAGGCGAAAATACTCCAAATTTCAAGGAAAGAAAATCGTGGACAACGCAACGCTGCAAGAGTTCGTTGAAGAAAAATTGTATGATGGCCAGTCGCCGGAGAGTATCGCAAAGAGAATTAAAAAACACGAAAAACATTTATCTTCTGTCTCGAAAGACAGTATTTATCGCTACATAAAAAGCGCGTACGGCAGACGGATAGAGTATCACCGGAGTAAACAAAAAAAGCGGCGCCGCAATGGACGCCGGAAGATATGCGAGAAGCTGAAGGATAGGAAGTTTATCGAACAAAGGCCTAAAGTAGCCGTAAAACGAGGAAGAATTGGAGATGTCGAAGCCGACTTCATTGTTTCGGGTAAATCAGGAACGGGAATACTCCTGGTTGTGGTAGACAGAAAATCACGGGCTCCTTTTCTAGAACGGATTACCAATGTTACGATTGCAAACGTTCATTCTTCTTTCTTGAAGATTCAAAAGCGTTTTCCCGAGATACAAACGATAACCACCGACAACGACGTACTGCTTACGCGCCATAAAGAGTTGGAAGTACTGCTTGGAGTAAAAATATATTTCTGCCATCCCTATCATTCTTGGGAAAAAGGAACCGTTGAAAATACCAATGGATGTATCAGGAAATACATTCCGAAGGGCAGCGACATTTCAAAATACTCAAAACGATTTATCCGTTCAATTGAAAACAAATTACAAAGAAGAATCATGAAATGCCTTGATTATCTTATCCCGTTAGAAGTGTTAACAAAATCGCGCAAACAAAAACAGCGCCGGAGCGCTGCGAAAAATTCAAACGAGGGTCATACAAATTGAGCCCGTCGGACGGGGTGTAACATAGTGTAACTAAACTAGCATTTTTCAATGTGGGTGTCAATATGGTGGGCACTATAGGACTCGAACCTATGACCTTCTCGGTGTAAACGAGACGCTCTAGCCAACTGAGCTAAGTGCCCATATTAAATCTTGACTTGTTTGATTTTAGTGGGTATATAGATATCAAGAATTCGTGTACGGAGGTGATGGCATGCAAGAATGGACGTTCGGGCATTCGTGGGTAGTAGGAGTGTTGATTCTCATAGCGATACTCCTTAGTTTCTGGAGCACTCCCTTACTACAGGTGTATCTAGGAATCGTCATGTTGATACATCTGGGGGCGAATCTTGAAGTGTACTTCCCATTTCTTAGAAGGAAGCACTAGAACTTTAGTCCAAAGTCCCTACTCTTGTGGGGACTTTTCTTTTTAACTTCGACTTTGTGGGCGTGCCTGGACTCGAACCAGGAACCACCGAGGTACATCTTCGCTACGCTCGATGCAAACTCGGCGTTCGGACAATCTGAAAATGCCTGTCCGCCCCCCTGGGCTCGAACCAGGAACCGATCGGGTATAAGCCGATTGCTCTAACCATTGAGCTAGGGGCGGACACGCATTTTCAGTTGCTCCTCTCTTGAGTTTTAAAGCTCGGGGCTCTAACCAATTGAGCTACACGCCCGTATAAGCAAGATAAGCGAGGTAAGTAAATTAAGCAAGGCAAGCTATGAGCTTATCTCGCTTAATTTACTTAATTTACTCAGCTTGTTTTCA
>SCVI01000030.1 GCA_004296925.1 Patescibacteria group bacterium
ACTACCCCTTCTCCACCTTTCCAGATACCGCGAAGTACTGGTTTATCATTTTCTGTTGTTGTTATTCTAGGCTCAGGGAATGGGTCGTTTGGATATTTTGAAATCGCATACTCCATAAAGTCATGCCACAACGGCGCAACAATAAAACCGGCGATTTTTTTCTCCATCGGCGAGTTGTTGTTGTTACCAGCCCACGCACCAACCACAATGTTTGGTGTGTACCCAAGAATCCAAGCGTCTTTATAGTCGTTGGTGGTTCCTGTTTTTGCTGCAACATATTTCCCAGGAAAATTAAGTGCGGAATCACTACCAAACTCAGGGGCTCGAGCCTCATTATCTGAGAGGATGTCTGATATTTGAGACGCTACATTTTCATCAAGAACACGTTCAGGAGCAAGGGGGTAGTTTTTTATCTCGTTTCCATCTTTATCTTCTATCCGCAGCACTGCTCTGTGTGTGTTTTTAACACCGTTGTTTGCGAAAACACTATACCCTTCAGTCATATCAAGTAATGAGACCTCACCACCACCAAGCACTAGCGTTAATCCGTACTGTGAGGCACTCCCAAGCGTTCCTATGCCCATAGAACGAGCAAGACGTAGTGCGTTATCAATTCCTACAAGGTAGAGGGCCTTAACGGCAGGGATGTTTCTTGAAAGAGCCAAGGCCTCTTTGGTAGTTATGGGACCTAAAAACTTTCCATCGAAATTAACTGGAGCGTAGCAAGGGGCAGCCGAATCTAGACTCGTGACGGCACAACTTGTAGAAAATTGTGTAGGAACATCAAATAAAATTGTTTCTGGTGTATACCCTTGCAGAAAAGCAGCCGCGTATACAAATGGTTTAAAGGCGGATCCAGGCTGGCGGTTTGCTAGTGCAATGTTGTATGCACCATCAATTTCTTCGTCAAAGTAATCACGAGAACCCGCCATTGTTAGGATATCTCCTGTTTTTGGATCTATAGCAACAATCGCGGCGTTCTCTGCATTAAAATCTATTTTGTTTTGTAAAGCTCTTTTTTTAACCACCTCCTCTGCTTTCGCCTCTAAATCTGCGTCAAGGGTTGTAATAATACGCCACCCGGATTGCTCAAGGGTGTTTTGCCCGTATTCCGCTTCGAGTTGTTCGCGAACATAAAATACAAAATGGGGTGAACGAATTCCTGCAACCGCAGCAGGGGCGAAAGTAACTTTAGTAGACTTTGCAACCTCATATTCTTCAGTACTAATAAGCGAAAGCTCTTTCATTCTCGATAAGACAATATTTTTACGTGTCTCGAGCGCATCGCGGTGGTTACCGTATGGTGAAAAGTATGTTGGAGCTTGAGGTAGTGCTGCGAGGTACGCTGCTTCTGTAAGCGAAACATCTTTAGCTTGTTTCCCAAAATACGACTGACTTGCTTCCTCTACACCATATATCGATCCACCGTACGGGCTTTCATTTAAATAAATTTCCAATATTTTCTCTTTTGGGAGCACGGTTTCAAGTTTTAAAGAGAGAACCCACTCTTTGGCTTTACGAGTGAGGGTTCTGTCTTTGGTGAGTATTGTGTTCTTCACCACCTGTTGGGTAATTGTTGAACCTCCTTGCGTGTAACCACCAGGGGTAAGATTTGCAAGAACTGCCCTCATTATTGAGGAAATTTTAATTCCATTATGTTGGTAGAATTCAGCGTCCTCAATGGCTATTGTTGCTTTTTGGATGTTTGGGGAAATTTCACTAAGGGGCACCAATGTGCGCGTGACGTTATTATTGAGGTCGTCGAGTAGAACTGTGCCGGTTCGGTCGTAGATTTTAGTTGATTGCTCAACAATACGGTTTTGGAGAGAGGTTATGTCCGGTATTTTGAGTGAGGCTGCCCATAGAAAAACAATACCTGAGAAAAACAACACCAAACCACCACCTAAAAGTATTAGTGCGCGTTTTTGTTTAGCATGCAACCTCCTCCTTTTCATACCTTTATAGAATCGTAGCAAGGTAATACCCTGCATGCTAGAGTTATTTTATGTTTTTAAGGAATAACTCAAACGTCTCAACTGACAATGTGAAGATTGAGGAGCTGCTCTCAAGGAGTGTGAACGAGGTGATTCCTTCAAACGAATCACTACGAAAGCTTTTATTGTCAGGCAAGAAGCTCCGCATTAAGCTTGGTATTGATCCAACCAGTCCGAATGTGCATATAGGTAGGGCAGTAACGTTATTGAAGTTAAAAGATTTTCAGGACCTCGGACACACGGTCGTTTTTATAATTGGTGACGCTACAGGAGTTGTGGGGGATACCTCAGACAAAACGAGCGAGCGACCAATGCTTTCGCGTGCCGAAATTGAAAAAAATCTTACTGAATACGTAAATCAGGTTGAAAAGATATTAAATAAAAAACAACTCGAGGTCCGCCATAATTCAGAATGGTTGTTGCAACTCGACTACGCAGAAATAGGGGAACAAGCCAATGCATTTTCTGTCGCAGAATTTATTGCTAGAGACAATATTAGAAAAAGGCTCGACGAAGGTAAGCGCGTATCTCTTCGAGAAGTCTTGTACCCGCTTATGCAGGGTTACGACTCTGTGGCGGTAAAAGCAGACGTAGAACTCGGGGGGACTGACCAGCGTTTTAATTTACTCGCCGGAAGGACACTCCAGGAAAAGTTAGGTCAATTTCCTCAGCATGTCTTGATGACTGAACTTATTTTAGGAACCGATGGAAGAAAAATGAGTTCAAGTTGGGGTAATACTATCAATCTAAACGACGCACCAAACGACATGTTTGGAAAAGTGATGAGTATCCCCGACACTCTCATTAAGGAATATTTTGTACACGTAACACGCGTACCTTTTAAAGACATTGAAATTATTACAGCCCTCTCACCGCGCGATGCAAAACTTGCGCTCGCCACGGAAATTGTGCGCATGTACCACTCAATTACTGATGCGGAAAAGGCTCGTGACCGCTTTATTTCTGTGTTTTCTAAAGGAGAAATATCTGAAGAAGATGCTGTCGAGGTACGGTTCACGCGAGAACAATCATATGCTGATGCACTTGTAATGGCTAAAGTAGTGCAATCTAAAACAGAGTTAAGACGACTCATTAGCGCTGGGGCAGTATCGTCAATTACTAGAACCGAAACAATCGATGATTTGAACGAAGTCCCTCAGGATCAAGAAATTCTTAAAATAGGAAAACGTAGAATTGTGAAAATGGTTAAGAATTAAAAAACCGGCGAGCGCCGGTTTTTAATTACATAGCATCATCTTCGTCATCAAAAATATCTCCGCCGTCATCATCTTCGTCATCCAACTCTTCTTCACTCGGAGACTCCACTTCTTCAGTATCTAACTCCTCATCCTCAAACTTCCCTTTTTTATGATCGTCAGTCATGGTCTTTTAGATATCGTTCTAAATTTATAAGGCTCTGAACGAGCTATTTGTAGCAAACCAATCTTGAATGGGGAAGCCCTTGGAAGAACGACTGTGGATATTCTAAGAAATGGCTCTCATAAAGGATGATTTTGATTGGTGTGCCAATGCAAGAGCAATGGCATCATATTCATCGTCATGACGCTTTCTTTCTTTGAGAGGTATAAGTCTCTCTACCATACGAATAACTGCGTCCTTTTGCGCGTTACCAGACCCTGTTACAGCAATCTTCACGTCTTGCGGGGAATACTCATATACTTGTATCCCGGCTTCCACTCCTGCGAGAGTAATAACTCCGCGCGCTTCTGCAACATGGATAGCTGTTTTTTGGTTTTTGGTAAAGAAGAGGGTCTCTATAGCAAGCGCATCAGGATTAAACTCTTTAATGATCGCACTCACTCTTTTGAATACCGCATGAAGACGTGCGGTAAATACCCCCTTCTCTGGAATAAAACACTCTGAATGTAAAAGAACATTTCCTTCCATGACTGCAATACCAACGCGGTCGTAACCAGGGTCTACCGCAATAACACTGTGTTTTTTTTTGCTCACGATTCTCTATTTCTGATTTCCAGCTTTTCCATTTTTCTAATCATTGCTTTTTCTATATCAACACCAGCAGCTTCAGCGAGAAATAACGAAACGAGAATCACGTCAGCACACTCATCCCCAAGCTCGTCGTCTCCCTTCGCCATAATTTTAGATTCTCTTTGATATCCAAGGCGTGCAAGAACCTGTTCAGAAAGTTCTCCAACTTCCTCACCGAGTTTTGCGGTATATGCAAGTAAATGAGAAGTTTCACCACGCTCTTTTTTGAGGGTCTGCCAAATGCGTGCTTCTTGTTTTGTAACCCATTCTTTAAATGTGTCCGAAAGTATCATCATATAAGTTTTTTTTGTGCGCCCTGTTTCCCTAAGTGTTCACGAGCTCGCGCGGTTACTATTCTGCCTCGAGGAGTTCTTTCTAGAAAACCTTCTTGCATTAAGTAGGGTTCGTACACGTCCTCAATTGTTTGATCGTCTTCCGCGGCTGCGGCAGCAAGAGTTTTTACTCCCACAGGACCACCACCAAATTTATTAATAAGCGCTTCAAGAATTCGTCTGTCTGACGGGGTGAGGCCTGCGTCATCAATACCAATCATAGCGAGTGCTTTTTCGGCAGCAGATTTTGAAAGAGGAGTGCGATCTAGTTGTGCAACATCGCGAGATCGTTTTAATAAATAGTTTGCAGTTCTAGGTGTTTTCCTAGATCGTTTTGCAATTTCACTTAACGCATCAGCTTCTGTTTCCACCCCCAAGATTTTTGCGGAACGTGCAAGTATGCTCGTTATTTCAGGTTCAGAATAAAAGTCGAGCTGGAACACTCCTCCAGAAAATCGTGAACGAAGCGGTGCAGAAATTAAACCAATACGTGTAGTTGCTCCAACTAACGTGAAAGAGGGGAGTGCGAGCTCAATGGTGCGAGCTGAAGGACCTTTACCAATAATGATATCGAGTTTTCCCGCCTCCATTGCAGGATATAGGACCTCTTCTACCGATTTATTAAGTCTGTGTATTTCGTCGATGAATAGCACGTCTCCCGGCTCTAGGTTAGTTAAAATTGCAGCGAGATCTCCCACGCGTTCTATTACAGGGCCAGCGGTGGCACGCATATTCGCGCCGAGCTCTCTTGCCATTAAGTGTGCGAGAGTTGTTTTGCCCAATCCTGGTGGGCCGTAAAGAAGAATATGTTCCGGCGCATGAGATCTTTCGCGAGCTGCTGCAATTAATACGCGCAAATTTTCTTTTACGTTCTCTTGGCCCACATATTCACTCCAGCCGGTAGGGCGAAGAGTTTGATCGAGCACTTGTTCACCTACGTTTTCAGAGGGATCCACTTCTTTAGGGTCTTTTTTGGATGGCGGGGTAGAGGTACTTGACATATCTAATAGGCTATGCTAACATAATAACATACCCCAAGCGGGGTTTTCTTTGTAAGAAACTGCACCCATCTAAGCAACGCCGTGGCTTCTCCGTAAGGATCTGCTGGTTTTAAGACTTCGGTCTTATATTCTGGTCGTCTCCTCATCAGAGTTCCACCAATAGCAAAGCGTTGTTTAGAGGGGTGCGGTTTTTTTATTTTCAAAATTCTCTTAACTCAGCGCGTTTTCAATAAGGACTACACGTTCGAGTTCGGTGAGGGAGGTTATACCAGACACCACCTTCATAACACCATCTTCAATCATGGTAAGGATTTCTTTTGTGTGTTGGAGAGTCTGTATGTCGTGTTCAGATGGAGAAGTGCGGAGAAGGGTATCCATCTCTGAGTCAATAATAATGGCTTCAAATATACCTATTCTACCTTTGAATCCTGTGTGGTTACACTCCAAACATCCTACTGGTTCAAATATATTTGTTCTATCAGCAGGGATTACGCTTTTATCTCTAAGTCCCGCGAGTACTTTCTCAACCCTATCTTTAGTGACCCCTTCCAAAGGCACCGCTTTTTTACAAGCTTTACACAATACGCGAACCAAGCGCTGGGCCATCGCAACATTAATTGATGAACCAAAAACTTTTGGATCAACACCAAGGTCGACAAGACGAGGGAATGTACCTGCAGCATTGTTGGTGTGAAGTGTAGAAAATACAAAGTGACCAGTAAGGGCGGCGTCTATTGCTGTTTGCGCCACTTCGTTATCTCTAATTTCTCCAATCATGATGGCGTCGGGGTCTTGGCGAAGCGCTGCACGCAATCCCTGTAAGAACGTATAGTTTTTTTGGTCCACCTGTGTCTGTACTAATCCATCTACGTGGTACTCAATAGGATCTTCAATTGTGATGATTTTAATTTCAGGAGAGTTAATTTTCTTCATGCACGCATACAGAGTTGTTGTTTTACCGCTTCCCGTAGGACCAGTGTTTAAGAGCATGCCGTTTGGATTTTGTATCTCCTTCTCAACAAGGGTACGAAGCTTTGGTTCCATGCCGAGAGCTTCAAACGGAACTGAAATGGTGTCAGGATTCAAGAGGCGCATCACTACTGTTTCTCCGTATGCTCCAGGGATGACTGAGGTTCTCACCTCAGTGTCTTTTCCGTTGAGTGCAATACTGAATCTTCCATCTTGAGGCCTGTCTTTAAGGTTTAGTTTTAATCCTGAGAGAAGTTTAAGACGAGACAATAAGAGATGTGACGTTTCGAGATCAAAGTTGACTGCATTATGAAGCACTCCGTCTAAGCGGTATCGCATTCGTACATTTTCGCTACTTGGTTCTATGTGGATGTCCGATGCATCAACAGCTATTGCACCAGCAAGCACCACCTCAAGTATTTTTGAAATACGATATGCTTTTTTCATTTCCACCACGTCCGATACAGCTTTCTGTATGTCGTCGACGGTATGAATTGTTTCCACCCATTTTTTTAATTCGTCAGATGATATATCAAAGACCCCTTGTTTTGACTCTGTTGCGAACGAAAGGTCTTTGTAGTGTTCCCACGCACGCCCCAAAGATGTTCTGGAAACCATGTAAAGTTGAATCGTGTAACCTTCTTTCTCTAAGCTAGAAAGTACAGGCGGAAGTTTTGGATGTTGAGGAGAACGGACCGCCACGGAAAGTTTTTTGCCCACAAGGTCAAAGGCCGCAGATTCCGATTCACGCGCAGCACTTTCTTCGATGACTCTGAGGGCGTCGGTATTAATGGAGGTGCGGGTAAGATCTTGGTATCCAACCTCATATTTCTTCGCCAATATAGAAGCAAGCTCCTCTTCTTCTTTGCGTTGGAGTTCCTCTACTCGTGTATCTGAATCATTAAGATCAACCATACGTGAATAGTACCGTATTCATTTGAACTGCGCAGTGAAAATCAACCTTTTTGTTACTTTAGTTTGAATCGGTGTCTGAATATATAATAGAGAAAGATATGCAAGTAACCCTCGATACACTCCCTTCGTTCGTGAGCGATTTTGTTAGAAATTTTCCTAAAGGGAAATTGGGAAATGCGTACGTGGTTGGATTGAAAGGGGATCTTGGTGCAGGCAAAACAACTTTTGTACAAGCCGTCGCAAAGGAATTAGGTGTCACTGAGCGTGTCACCAGCCCTACATTCGTAGTGGTAAAAACGTATGCAATTGACACACCTCCTTTCAAGCGGCTTGTACATGCAGATTTATATCGAATGCACTCAAACGACACGGACACAATAGGGTGGAGCGAATACGTAAAAAACGGAGAAAATATTATTCTTGCAGAGTGGTCGGATCGAGTTCCTGGAGGTATACCCCTCGAGACGCCAATACTGTCGTTTAGTGTAGTTGACGAAGATACTCGCGAAATCGTATGGATGAAATAGTAAAAAAAGGGTCAAAAAAAGAAACCATAGTATTGCTTGATACTCACGCAATTATTCATCGTGCGTATCATGCAATACCAGAACTATCATCTCCGTCTGGTGAACCAGTGAACGCAGTGTACGGTCTCTCTACCATGCTTATGCGAATTATTACTGAACTGAAACCCGACCATGTTATTGCTGCTTACGATTTACCGGGACCAACACATCGACATGAGGTATATGAAAACTATAAAGCAAAGCGTCCAAAAACTGATGACAGTCTTATTTCGCAAATCAATCGCTCTAGAGATGTACTTAAAGCGTTTGGTATTCCTATATATGAAGCACCGGGGTTTGAAGCAGACGACTGTATTGGCACTATCGTAGAGCTCGCTAAAAACAAGTTCGATATCATCATTGCTTCCGGAGACATGGATACACTACAGCTTGTAGATAAAGACCGTGTGCGCGTGTACACGCTTCGCAAAGGCATACAAGATACCGTTCTTTATAACGAGCAGGGGGTTTTTGATCGTTTTGGTTTTCTACCAAAATACATTTCTGACTATAAAGGTTTTGCGGGGGATAGCTCGGATAACATAATTGGTATTCCAGGCGTTGGCGAAAAAACGGCGACGAACCTCATCAAAACATTTGGAGGAATGGAGGAGGTATACAAAGTTCTTAAGAAAAATCCTCAGAAATTTCTTGATGCAGGTTTTACTGCAAGAAATATAAAGTTACTAGAAGAACACGAAGACGAGGCTGAGTTTTCTAAAGTGCTCGCCACTATAAGAATTGATGCGCCGGTTCGTTTCATAACTCCATCAAAAACATTTCGAGAAATTTTTGATGAAAAGAAAGTTACTGAATTTTTTACCAGTCTCGGATTTCGTTCTCTCATAACGCGTCTCCGTCAGTTTTCAAACGCACACTCTGACAATAAAACAGCGGGTGAAGAAAAAAAAGAAACAGTCCCACGAGAGATGTCGAAGCAAGACGAAGCGCTATATAAGCGGGCAGCGTTGATGTTGTGGCTTTCACAATCAGACACCACCAACCCCACACTCGATGATATTTTGGAGAATACAAAATCAAAAACTCTTCAAGAGGCAGAAGAAAAACTCAAGGTCGTTTTAGAGAAACACAATCTCACGAAAGTGTTTAACGCCATCGAAGAGCCGCTCATGCCTGTTATTGATGCAATGAATGAACACGGCGTTTTGATTGATACGGAGTATCTGAAGACGTTGGCGATTGAATATCACAAAGAACTTGATCGGCTTTCAGTACTTATCTATGCGTCAGCAGGACAGGAATTTAATATTAATTCTCCAAAGCAGTTAGGAGAAATTTTATTTGGAACTCTCGGCATAAAAGCCGAAGGTGTTCGCCAAAAGAAAACCGCTACGGGGCAAGCATCCACACGTGAGTCGGAATTACTAAAACTCAAAGACGAGCATCCTATTATTGAAATGATTTTATCTCATAGAGAGATTCAAAAACTACTTTCAACATATATTGATGCAATCCCACCGCTTTTAGATTCTGAAAGTAGACTTCACACATCGTTTATTCAAACGGGAACGTCAACAGGAAGACTTTCCTCGAGAGACCCAAACGTACAGAATATTCCTGTGAAGACCGAGCTTGGTCGAAGAATTCGTCGTGCGTTTGTAGCGCCAAAAGGTTCAGTTTTGATGGCGCTCGATTATTCTCAAATTGAACTTCGGCTTGCGGCTCTTCTTTCGGGAGATGAAAAGCTAACGACAATTTTTAAAGAAGGAAACGACGTGCACGCAGCGGTTGCAGCCGAAGTATTTGGTGTTGAAGAGAAGGATGTAACGAGCGACATGAGACGAAAAGCAAAAGTTATTAACTTTGGCATTCTCTATGGCATGGGGGTGAATGCACTTCGAGAAAACTTAGGTGGTGATAGAGCGGAAGCACAAGAATTTTATAATCGATATTTTGAGACATTTACAGGGCTCGCCGAGTATCTGTCTAAAACAAAAGCATCCGCAACAAGAGTGGGGTATACAGAAACTTTTTTTGGACGAAAGCGGTTTTTCCCAAATCTACGTTCTAAATTGCCGTACGTACGTGCGATGGCGGAGCGCATGGCCATTAATGCACCAATACAAGGCACTCAGTCCGATATCATAAAGCTTGCGATGGTGAAAATTCAAAACCTCATTGATACCTCTTACAAGGGTAAGGTCGCAATGGTGTTACAGATTCACGATGAACTCATTTTTGAAGTCTCAAAAGAAATTGTTGATGAGGTGGCAGTTCATATACGGAAAGTTATGGAGCATGTACTCACCGAAGAAGAGGCAAAAGGAATACCTATTATTGTTTCAGCTAAAGTGGGTTTAAATTGGGAGGAGATGATTCCGCAATAAATACAGCATGCTTTACGTACTTGTTGGATCAGATGGACTTAAAGCAAAGGAGCGAGCACGCTCTCTGGCTAATAATGCTGAAGTACTTCGTTTTGGAGAAGGAGGGGATTTGTTTGAAAATGTTCTCGCTAACTTATCAGTACAACCACTTTTTGGAGGAGAGATTTGTCTACTTCTCGATGACCCGCTCGAAAGCGACGAGGGGAGATCGGTGCTGATAGACCAAGGTGACCTACTTGTTGCCTCAAGTACGCTGGTAATTGCGGTAGTGCCAAAGATAGATGCGGTGAGTAAGAAAAAAATATCAAAAAGCGCCACCATTGAGTTATTTGAAGAAAGGGTTTCATTATCAGAACCGGCCCCCTCCGTTTTTAAGCTTACCGATGCGTATGCAGTAGGGGACAGGAAAAACGCCTGGATACTCTATCGTGAGTTACTTATGGCTGGATCAGCTCCAGAAGAAATTCACGGAGCGCTCACCTGGGCGACCCGTTCGATGGTGCTTGCAACAAAAACAAGTAGTGCGTCTGAAGCAGGTTTAAAACCTTTCGTTTTTCAGAAAGCAAAGCATGCTGGAGAAAAATTTGGAGCAAAAAAAGTAGAATTACTTTCACGAGAGCTTATGCATATATTACATAAGTCTCGACTTGGGGGTGGGAACCTCGCCGATCTGCTTGAAGCGTTTTTACTTAAGAAACACTGAAGCACTGGAAAAAATCAAAGTTTTAGAGCATAATCGGGAAACCCGCCTCGAAACAGTTCTCGTGGATGGGGCGATGCCCTATATATTTCCGCCCATAGCTCAGTTGGTAGAGCGACTCCCTTTTAAGGAGAAGGTCCTTGGTTCGAGTCCAAGTGGGCGGACTAGTTTTGAAAAAACTAGTCCGAACAAGCATGCAATAGTTTGCATGCGTCTTGGACTCGAAAGGTTGAATATATAAACGAGCGCTAGCGACGTGAATATGAAACCTGTACAGGCTTCTGTAAGAAGCGAGTCCAAGTGGGCGGACAAGCGTTAATAAAACCCGAACTGCTTCGGGTTTTTAGCTTGGCCGGCTCGGAATGATAAGGTTCATCTGTCTATCAAAAATCACAGGTCTAGCGTAATTATGCTACAGCATAATTACGCTAGACCGAGATTGCTCGCTTTAGAATAAATATATTACTCGACTTGGTTTTTAGTACGGTAGGTCAATCGCCATTGCACCTGGACCTGTCACGAAGAGTGAAAGAAGGATTGCGAATGTGAGCACCATAATCGTTCGATTATGAAACAGTGAAGGAGTTTTTTTCTGAAAGTTGAGCCATACAATATTAAGAATTGCGAAGACGGTGGCGAGTTGTGTTAGTAGACCTAAAAAGAGTAATCCTGAAAGGATGCCAAGAACTACGCCAATCATTTTTCCGCGTCGCCCTTCCTTAAACGATTTTCTGGCAGCTCCGATAAGAACTATTGCGACAACTATACGTAATATTGTTGGTGCAAAAAAGACGTACGTGAATACTTGAGGAAGAAGTGTTTCCATAGAGAGATATTGTATCATTCGCATATGGCACTCAAAAAACAATCAATAACTCCACGTTTTAGTCTTATTCTGCACAATATTCGCAGTACTCAGAATGTTGGGGCAATTTTTAGAACTGGAGATGGGGCAGGGGTGGATATGGTATTTCTTTCAGGGTACACACCAACACCTCTCGATAAGTTTAATAGGTCAAATACAAAGATTGCCAAAACAGCGCTTGGGGCAGAAAAAAGTGTTTCGTGGGAGCATCATAAAAGTCCCACTACGCTCATAAGAAAGTTAAAAAAAGAAGGAGTAAGGATTATAGGTGTTGAGCAATCAGCTCGATCTGTTTCTTATACAGCGTGGAAACCGCACGCTCCAATAGCTGTTATTTTTGGAAATGAAGTACTGGGAGTTTCAAAACAGCTTCTTGCTCTTTGCGACGAAGTTGTGGAGATCCCAATGCATGGAGGGAAAGAGTCTCTTAATGTTTCAGTTGCGGCAGGGATCATATTATTCAAAGCTGCAGAAACTTTGACACCAAGCGAGTGATGTCTTACTCTCTCCCGATGTCTGAGATTTTAAAGAGACATAAAGGGCCGCGTGAGAATGATAGCCTTAAAATAGCAGGGGGAGAGATTGTTGTGGGAGATAAAGTACTCCGAAAAGGAATTGAATTTGCCGTACTGAAAATTTATAGAAATCGCGTTGAGATAAAGCGCCCAGATGGAAAGTATTCATTTGTCGTAGATTCAAACGTTTTGGAAAAGAAGTAGTTTTTAGTAGCTTACCTGCGCTACAAGCTTACCGTTTTCGTCAATGAGTAGTATCCGTTCGTGCTTGTTTTGCCAAAGTTCTTGTTCGCGTTTTAAAAATACTCGCCATTCATTTTTATAAAAATCGGATTCATTCTGGTGTTTCGCTATACACCCGTTATAGGAAAGGTCATTCAAGATAAAATTTTGACATTGTTCACCCACGTTACCAGGAATTGCAGTGAGTGTGAGTGTGCAACGCGGAATTTTAGCAATAAAATCCTGACACATCTGGTTTGCTGCCGTTTTTTCGGGGTAGAGAAGCATTTCGTCTTCTGGTTTTGGACATTCTTTTTTCAAGGCGGGTGAAAAATCCTGGAATTGTTCAAAATAACCAGTGCACTGGTTTAATCGAAACGATGTGCCGTTTGGTGAAGACCCTGTTACGACAACAACCTCACTGTTAGGACCTAAGACAATTGGTGACTCATAATTTGTTCCACCTAAAAAAGGAATCTCTGCTGCTGCTCCTATGGTCATTGAAAGATTGCTAACAGCGCTTTCGAGCTTCCATCCAGTGATGGTGATGCTTTGTTTCAAAGAGCTCGATGTTTTTATGGTCACGTACTCTTCCCTTGGATTAGTTGCGCCCGCCTGTGATCTTTCGAGGTATACATATTGTGCATATGGTGACGGTGGAAGATCAACTGCCTTACCAAGTCCAGGGCGGTATCCAAAGAAATAATCTAAAAGATTAGATTTTTTCTCTTGAGGAGTTTCTTGTTTTTTTGCTTCATAATTTACGCCGTCAGCCGGAGTAAAGCTTGTATCAATGCGGGGGACGATGTAGGCATCACCGCCTGCACCAATTGGCCATGGCGCATTTAAAAAACCAGAACTGTGCGATATGGAGCGACTAGGGCCGCCGGTCCAAACCCACGCAACTCCAAGCGCTGTGATGAGTAGAATAACAACAAGTAAATCACCTTTTGCGCTCCCCATGTCTATAATGATACTACTTTGCGAGCGGTTCAGCTTTCTTTGTTTGTATAAGTGTAAGAATTTCTTCGCGAGCTACCTCTGCGTCATTCCACGGAGTTTTTTTCCCGCCTTCCTCCATAATAAATGGGTCAGTACCTTTTCCTGTAATTAACACAACACTCTCTTCAGTTGCTTCGCGTAGCGCGGCTTGGATGGCTTTACGTCTATCCATAATGATCGTAGGAGGATGTTTCATATCCGGAATCATTTCAGCGATTATTGTTTCAGGGTTTTCGTCATACGGATCTTCGTTTGTAAGAATGACTTTGTCGCAGTAGGAATCAGCAATAGCGCCCATTTCTTTTCTTTTCCACGTGTCACGTCCACCACCAGTGTTACCTAAGACGCACACCTTCCGTGTTTTAGGAAATGCTTCGTATAAGGCCTTGAGTGAATCGGGTGTGTGAGCGTAATCAACCAGTACTCGAAACGACTGTCCTGCGTCAATGCTTTCGGCGCGACCACGGATAGGTTCCATGTGTTGGAGTGCACGCCCAATTATTTTTGGTTCGATGCCGAGAGTTCTTGCTAATGATGCGCTTGCGAGAGCGTTTCGTACTGTAAACGCTCCTGGAAAGGGAACGGTAAATGTTACATCACCAAATGTCATTGATATCTTGTCGTCGTACGTTTGATATGGTTCTGCATCTTTTAGGATAAATGGAATCTTAGTATCTACGTTGAGTGCAAGGAATTTTTTGCCGAGCTCGTCCTCCGCGTTCGCTACCATAATGCGTGGGCGTTTTTTTGATGTTACTAAGGCTTTCCCGATTTTTAGTTTAGCCTTTTTATATGCATCAAAAGACCCGTGAGATTCAATGTGTTCGGGAGCAATATTAGTAAAAATAAGCGCATCAAGCGAGATTCCTATGTGACGAAACTGTCTCGCTCCTTCACTTGTGATCTCTAACACCACATGAGTGCAGTCAGCTTTTTTTGCTTTCGATATAAATTTTTGCAGATATCCTCTTCCCGGCATGGTCATTTTAAAAAGATTTGGTGATGAGTTCGTATCAATTTTGAAACGTATGGTGTTTGCAAGCGCAGTACGAAAACCCGCTTCTTCCAAAATTGCATTTACCATTTCAGAAACGGAAGATTTTCCTTTAGTGCCAGTTACCGCGATCACGGTCATTTTATTGGAAGGGAAGCCATACCAACACGCAGACCCTACTGCAACAAAAAAGTGGTATGAGTTTATAAGAAAAGTAAATACAGATTTTGGCAGGATAATCCGGAGCAACTTCTTAAATATTCTAAACATAAAAGTTATCGAGAACGAGACGCGATTTTAATTGCTTCACGAATTTTGCTCTCAAAAGTGGTGAGATCTTTCGAGAGTGCGTGTACAGCATCTCGTGCTTCTCGTTGTGAGTACCCTAGACCAACAAGTGCATCAACTACATCACCATCGCTTTCATGTGGAGTGCTGCCGGTAGAACCAACTTTTTCGCGTAGTTCCAATACAATTTTTTCTGCAGTTTTTTTCCCAATACCAAATGATTTTGAAAGTCCACTTGGATCGTTTCTGGCAATCGCTTGCTCCAGAGATGAAGTTTCAACCTGGTTCATAATTCCAAGCGCTGACTTTGGCCCAATACCTGAGACCGTAAGTAAGAGTTCAAACCACAAAAGATCATCTTTTGTTTCAAAGCCGTAGAGATCTTGTGAATTCTCACGAACAGCAAGATGAGTCCATAAAAATACTTTATCGCTTTCTTTTACGCGAGTAAGCGTAGCGGTGGTCACTGAGGTTCGATATCCGACTCCGTTCACCTCAACTACGAGGGTGTCGCGGAGTGCCCCGCGAACTATTCCGTTGAGTGAACCAATCATAAAACTATTCTAGCATCGGTGCGTAGCAGGAGGGCGGTTGCGTTTAAGGTGCTTTTGAGATAAAGTACCTGCGATGGCAATAACAAAAGGAGCAAAGAAGGCACATCGTGCGTCATTACGAAAGCGAGTGTTCAATGTACGACGTAAACGAGCACTTGCAGAGGGTGTAAAAGCTTCTCGCGCAACTGTTGGTAAAGACAGAAAAGAACAGATAGTAAAGCTTAGTGAAGCATATGCTGCGATTGATAAAGCAGCAAAAAGAGGGGTTATTAAGAAAAACACCGCTTCTCGCAAAAAAGCTCGACTTTCAGCACTACTTAAAAAAACAAACGCTAAATAATACAAAAAACCGCCTGAAGGCGGTTTTTTGTATTCTGAGCAGGAAAGGGGAATCGGTCACGAGTTGCGGACATAATGCTCCATAAGTTTAAGTAGGACAGGAATTGTTAATTCGCCGGCCACTCTCGCTTATTCGCTCCGCGCGCTCGAGTTGGCTTCGATTCCTGCGGCTACACATGTAGCCAAAACGCCCAGCTAAGGCTGAGCGTTTTCGGTAGTGGTGCTCCCGGCAGGAATCGAACCCACATCGTATCCTCCGCAAGGATATGTCCTATCCATTGAACGACGGGAGCGAGCGAAAAGGAACATAGAAATGCTAGCATTTCTATACTCTTTGAGCGAGCTCACGAAAGCTTTGCCGAAGGCAAGGTGCTTACGGGAGCGGTACTAAAGAATCATAGAGCTCGCATGCTTTCTCTCGAGGTCTCACGAAAGCTTTGCCGAAGGCAAGGTGCTTACGGGA
>SCVI01000073.1 GCA_004296925.1 Patescibacteria group bacterium
CTTTAAATCCATGCATTTTCTCAGCGTGTTGGCTCTTTTCCTTCTACTGCAGAGTGACTGTGTGACTAGTTGCACGCATAATCAATACTACTGGATAACTCGCGATTCCCTGCCATGGCCCGTGCTCGAAGGCGGCGTCTCGCCCATGAATCTGAGCATGTGTGGCAACCAGTGGTACGATCTGATGCGCTGGAATGCCTCCCAGGTGACTGCGCCAGATGCTCGCCACTGGCTCCTGTGTTTCCATCAGCTCTGCACTGCTACTCTGAACCAGCAAGTCGATGCATTGGCACCTCATCAAGTCTCACTGGCCATCCTGGTGCTCCGCGATTCGATGGAACGCAGCTGTGACAACGTCGAGGGTTGGGCAACACAGGCCCAGCAGAACAACGCGACCAGGCAGGCGGTGGAGACGCTGATTTTCTACAACAGTGAGGCGACGTGCCCGAGCGAACAGAAGCGCGCGCTCTTCTCGTTCGTCACCTCGCCCGAGCTTTTCGTGGTGGACTACAATGCGACGGGACCGGCTATGCGTGACCTGGTGTATCACATCGGTCGCATGACGGCCATCTTTACGGGCTACACGGTGGTGATGATTGTACTGCTACTCGTGTTGTGTGTTCTCTGGTACGTGGTCGTGCGTAATAAACGCCGCGAATACGAATTCTATGCCAACGGCCCTGGTAGTGTTTCTGTGCAGTCGTATAGAGATGAGAAAGGGCGGTCTGGCGACGAAGTGAGTGAGCAAATGACGAGTTTGGACGATAGTTTTCGTCCTGGCGAGAGTGCCGAGCGCGCCAGGATCAGATTAGCTCAGGAAACGGCCAAAACCAAATAAAGTATCATTTTTTGAATCTCGTCGCTTGTAAATTGCACATCTCAGAATGTAAATAGCTCATTAAGCTCATTTGTATCACAATCGACATTTACCAGCAGAAGCGCTGTTAGACGAAAAATGCAGGCACTCCGCGATGCTATGGCCAATCGCAGGCCATCGATTGCCAACTATCACTGGGAATCGGGCCTCGATGGCGATGGCAATAATAGTAATAGCGACGAGTATGACAGTGACCCGGGCGCGAGCTATAGCATGGCCGATGATTCCGGTATTGATGAGGCGCACGTCCATAGACCCGGGAGACGCCAGGTTACCGGTAAACGGCGTCTCAACAACAATGCGATGGACGTGATCGATTCGATGCCAGAGACTGGTGGTCCGAAGGCCACTGCCACACCACGCGCGCGCAAAGCGGCCGAGAAGCCACCGCCTGCCCCGCCTGTTTTTCTGGAGCATCACTACGCGGAACTTTACAATCACTACATGGAGGTCAAAATGCCGGAATCCGAGTCGGAGTCTTCATCGGATCTGGACTCGTCCTCTTCGGACTCGGAAAACGATGCGCCGGCTGACAAAGAAGCGCGTGATGCATGGGGAACGAGTGATTCTGAACACTCGCGCTCACACTCATCGCATCGTCACCAGAAACGCCACGGGGAACCAGCTTCACCTCGTCGAGGTGGTGGTGAGCAGAGAGGACAAAAGAGAAATCGCCAGGAGCGGTACACATCGACACCACCTCACCGGCATACCAGTGTGCCCTATAACACCAACAATAGAGCCGAGTGTTTCATGTGTGCCTGGACCAATCCGTTCCACGATCGCTACAAGGCCAAGCACGTTCACAAACTGCACGGCATCATGGACAACTACGCCGGCTGCGACAATACCGAGTTGGCCATGCAGCTGCATCTGTACTTTATGAAACGTGTCTACAAGCCGGGTAAAGGCATGACAATCTGGACGGCTCGTGTCGCGCTGGAACACATCGAGGGCCTGCACTCGTTATCGGCACTGATTTTCCTGGGCGAATCGATCAAGAAGTGGAAGAAGATTCTGTTTGGACTGGAGAATCAGATCTACAGAGCGGACGGCACCTATAACACGCGCGCCGTGTCCGATGCCGAGAAGGCACAGAAGATGCTCAACACGCTGTATCAGATGAAACTGGAGGCGATGAATTTCAATTTTGGCAAATCCACCGAAGACACCAAGCGCATTGGGCGTAATTTCAATTTTATGGAGGAATTTCAACCGGAGCGCGAGCGCAATAAGCGTAAGAAAAAGAAACAGAAGACCAAAACCTCATCAGTCCTGGTGCGCTACAATACATTTAATGATTTATAGAGGAGGGAAGGAAGGGAAAGATATGCATGTATGCATGAAATGGAGAGAAGAAGACGAAGACAACTGTAATTACTGTATAATACACTGTTTATTGACAATATCGTGAACATACGCGCGCTCATTTCTTTATAAAATCAAGCACATCATAACTAAGAGAAGTAGCATAATCGTCGTCCTCTTCTTCTTCACCGCCAACTTCTTCGCTGACTTGCTGCGATTCAGTCTCTTCTTCTTCTCCACCTTCTTCCTCTGCATCTTCACCGGTTTCCTCAGTCACAGTTTGACTGGGTCTAGTACGCACACGATTCGTATTGTTGCGGCGCGATGGGGGCGGGGCACGGCGGGATCGACTTCTGCTGCTTGAGCGTGTTGTTTGGCGCGGCACGTACTGCTGGTCGTTGTCGTCGTATTCATCCTCCACCACGTCCTCTCGAAAGAACGGACCACCGCTGGCTCGTCTACGTGCATCCTCGAATGTGCTGTAGCTGCGAGGACCGCTGGCACCAGAGGAATCATCTGTTGCTGTACGGGAGGCACGGCTCTCTTCTTTGCGTCGCTCGGCCTTCTCTT
>SCVI01000079.1 GCA_004296925.1 Patescibacteria group bacterium
GATGGACAGTTGCGAACGCGGCTGGCGCATGTCGCGCTGCCCTTTCCACAGCAGGGTGCCGACCGCGTAGCCGACGAAGCCGCCCGCGACCGTGTCGGAAACCCAGTGCTTGCGCCCGGCCACGCGCCCCATCGAACTGATGGCGGCCACGCCGTACAGCCACGGCGCATCGTACTCCTGGGCGAACGGGGTGACGGCCGCGAACGCGGCCGCGCTGTGGCCCGACGGGAAGGCCGCATCCGAGCGCCGGTAGCCGGGACCCACTGAAGCCCAGGGGCCGCGGTTTTCCTCCGGACGGGCGCGCCCGACCACATACTTGCCCGCCACCGTCACGCCCAGCGAGGCGCCGATCGCCTGCAGCGCGACGATGCCCGTGTTTTGCATCCGGTCGTCGCCCATGACGGCGGCGATGCCGGCCGTGCTCGCCAGCGCAATCGGCATGTTCTTGCCGAAGTTGCTCCAGCTGGTGGCCAGCTTGCTGCCCTGGTGCCGGGCGACGTAGCGGTCCACCGGCTTGTCGAGCAGGGCGCTGGCCAGGACCGCGCCGCCGGCCAGGCCCGCCCCGCGCACCCAGTCCGGCAGCGAAGGGCTGGCGGCGGCCGACTGTTCCAGGCGCAGGCGGAAACGGGGCCAGGGATTGACCAGCGGCGCTTGCGGGCGCACCACGGCCGGCAGATTGCGTTCGTCGGCGCGTTCGCCGAAATTGCCCATTCCATCGTAGGAATGCAGATCGCGCCGCGGCTGCTCGACCATGTCGTACAGGTCGCCCGGCGACAGTACCATCTGGCCCACGTCGCGCGTCCACGGCGCCAGCGCGAACCCGGCAGTGGCCTGGGAATCCATCGGCAGCATGCTGTTGAGCGGAATCGACAGGAACACGCCCTTGTCGTGGTAAGGACTGGCCGGGCTGCCGGGACTGGTCGTGTCCTTGCCGTCGGTGCGCGCGTACCACGCGCCCACTTCCACGCCGGACTGGAAGCGGCGCTTGAATTCGAGGCGCACACCCTGGTCGCGCGCCAGGAAGCGGCCGCCGCGCGCGGTCACACTCATGCCCAGCGGCAGGCGGTAGTGGAAGGCGCCCAGCGCCGTCACCGTGCGATAGTCGCGCCCGTCGAACC
>SCVI01000031.1 GCA_004296925.1 Patescibacteria group bacterium
CTCTATATCTGTTACCTCATTTCCCACCGATACAGGAGTAATAATCACTTCATTATTTTCATCTGATGTATTTTTATTTACTTTAGCCATACGTCATTAATGCATTTATTTCTACATTTTTATGATAGCATAGCCACCACTATGAAGAAGAAGGTTGTAGTAGTAGTTGGAAGCACTGCAGTCGGAAAAAGCGATATCGCAGTTGCTATCGCTACAGCATGTAACGGCGAAGTTGTTTCGGCCGATTCAAGACAAGTATATACAGGATTAGACATCGGAACTGGAAAAATAACCCCTAAAGAGATGCGGGGCATTCCTCACCATCTTTTGGACGTTGCTGATGCAAAAGACGTCTTTACAGCACATGACTTTGTGGTTCATGGTCGTATAGCTATAAACGATATCGTTAATCGAAATAAACTCCCCGTAATCGCGGGTGGGACTGGTTTTTACATAGATGCACTTTTAGGAGTAGTCTCTTTACCCGAAGTACCTGAAAACCTATCCCTTCGCAAAGAGCTCTCGCAACTTTCTACTGAAGAACTGTACTCGAAATTAGAGACACTCGATTCTGAGCGAGCAAAAACAATTGATGCAAAAAATAAAGTACGTCTCGTGCGTGCCATAGAAATAGCAATGTTTCTTGGTGGTGTTCCGCCACTCAAAGAGCAAGAAATCTTCGATGTGCTTTATGTTGGCATTTCCCTACCATCAGAATTGCTTTATGAAAAAATTAAAAACCGTTTGAAGGCTCGCGCCGAAAACGGAATGATTGAAGAAGTTAAAAATCTTCACAAACGCGGACTCTCGTATGAACGAATGGAGTCACTGGGACTCGAGTACCGTTATATTGCGCGGTTTCTAAAGAAAGAACTTTCATACGAAAAAATGATGTTTGAATTAGAGAAAGAAATTGTGAAGTACGCTAAAAGACAGAAAACTTGGTTTAAAAAAAATATAGACATTCAATGGTTTGAACCTACCGAGGTGGAAAAAATACTTACCGAAGTGCAACGTTTTGTGCAGAATTAATCCCCACTAAATTTCACTGCTCCTGGGCAATTTGGGAATCCTAAATTTTTATCCGAATAAAAATCACTCACCCAACGAGGTACTTGAACTCGAACCGAGAGAGAACAAAGTTCTTGATTTGAAATACCTAGACGATTCATTAAATCTTCCGCTGCCGCCCTACGCGTTTCAGCAATAGGTTCTTTTGCAAGAATAACTACAAATGATTTACTTTCAGATAAATAATTTATCTCGTACTCTAGTGGAGCTGTATTATCTTTGGGAAACAATACGTATGTAAGACTCTTGTCCAAAGTAGTTTGTGTATCCGGTGACATTGTAAAATCATGTGTAGTAAGTACACTGCCGTCCACAAGCTGCACCTGAAATACACTATCACCGGTCAATACATCCTCCTTATTTGGCTTTGTGTTCAAGTTAACAGGGCTTGTGGGTGTCACAATATTTTGAAATCCACTTATTGGTTCTGGAAGCAGTTGATTTGACGAGTTCGAACGTGGTGAAAAAAAAGCAATAAAAATCAAACTGCCGAGTAATACCAGAACAAGAATCGCTATAGTAATTGTTGAAGATGGTTTCATAGTGATTTAGTATGATTTCTATCAGCGATTTGGGTACTGATTACGAGGCAATTGGAAATGCATAGAGTCGTAGTATCTACCCCCCATAAATGTTGGACTACTACCTCCCCACTGAAATTGGACATTGTTACAATCTTGCCTAGCACGAGTAAAGGCAGCATTGATAGCTCGATAATTTGCATTGGGTGGAGCATTTCCATCTCTCATTCCAGATCCGTGACTATTATCAACTACTCCGTTTATTATTGGATGTGCGTCAACTGCCAAACCATAAAGATGTCGAGAATCTCCTGCGGTACTTGAAGATTCTCGATGACCGCTTGTTACTTGAAACGGAATTGAGGAATATCTATGAGCAGCATTAACTAAACATACGAGATCGGGGTGGACTCCTTCGAGTCGGTCGTCGGGATTTGAAGTTGTTGTTCCTCCTGTCCCCGTCCCCCCTGTCACAACATTCGAACCACCGACGTTTCTATCACTTTGTGATGCAAAAGGAGCAGTTGTTGGATTAGCGTGACATTCAATCTTCGACCATACATCTAATCCT
>SCVI01000094.1 GCA_004296925.1 Patescibacteria group bacterium
GCCCGAACGGCAGGGCCTCGGTCACGCGGAACGCCTCCTGGAGATGGTGGTGCGGACGATCAGCGGACGAAGACGCCCGCCGAGTCGACGAGCGACAGCACGAGCTGCGGCAGCACACCGATGACGAGCGTCAGCGCCACCGTGATCGTGATCGCGAACGTGGTGAAGCTGCTCGGGATCACCACGCTAGCGCCACCGTCGGCGGGGGGCTCGTTGAAGAACATGAGCACGATCACGCGGATGTAGAAGAACGCCGCCACGGCCGAGGCCACCACGCCGATGATCACGACCGGGGTCGCACCGCCTGCGATGCCCGCGGTGAAGACCGCGAACTTTCCGGTGAAGCCGCTCGTGAGCGGGATGCCGGCGAACGCCAGGAGGAACAGCGCGAACGCGCTGGCCACAAGAGGCGACTTCTTGCCGAGGCCTGCCCAGGCCGACAGGTGCGTGGCCTCACCGGTCGAGTCGCGGACCAGCGTGACGACCGCGAACGCGCCGATCGTGGCGATGCCGTAGGCCAGCAGGTAGACCAGCGTGCCCTTGAGGCCGGCCGCGCTCGTCGCGAGGACGCCGACGAGCATGAAGCCGGCCTGCGCGATCGAGGAGTAGGCGAGCATGCGCTTGATGTCGGTCTGCGTCAGCGCGAACACCGTGCCGACGATCATCGTGAGACCGGCGATCACGTACATGGCTGGGCGCCAGTCCCAGCGGATGCCGCCGAGGGCGACGTACATGACGCGCAGCAGGGCGCCGAAGGCGGCGACCTTGGTGCACGCGGCCATGAAGCCGGTGATCGAGGTGGGCGAGCCCTGGTAGACATCGGGCGTCCACTGGTGGAACGGCGCCGCGCCGATCTTGAACAGCAGGCCGACCATCAGCAGCGCCGTGCCTGCGACCACGAGGCCGCTCTCGCCCGCGTTGGCGGTGAGCGCGTCGGCGATGCCCTTGAGGTCGACGGTGCCGGCGAAGCCGTAGAGCAGCGCCGTGCCGTAGAGGAAGAACGCCGAGGAGAACGCACCGAGCACGAAGTACTTGAGCGAGGCCTCCTGCGACAGCAGGCGACGACGACGGGCGAGACCCGCGAGGATGTAGAGCGGCAGCGAGAGCAC
>SCVI01000095.1 GCA_004296925.1 Patescibacteria group bacterium
GATCGAGGTGATCTCGTCCGCGCAGCGCAATCTCGCGACCCAGCGGACCCAGAACGTCCTCAATACGCGCGCAACCGACGACATGGTGGTCGTTACCAACAACCTCGATCACTTGAAGCAGCAGCTCGATCGCACCCCCGGCAACAAGACGTCGGCGCTTGAAGTGACCGGCAAGATCGAGGTCGAACCGCGCCATTCCAATCCGATTGATAGTCGGCAGGTCCCCGAACTCCGGATGAGCACAGAGCTCAAGGCCAAGCTCGATGCAGTGTTGGGGCCTGCGCCCCAAGCCCCGGTGCGCCAGCTGCCCGTCCCTGAAAAATCGCTGGGGCTCGACCTGTGAGGGCGCGGCCCACCGTTTCGGCCGAGGCCGCATCGCGCGTGTTCGACCGCGCGCATTCGACGCTGGTCTGGCTCGCGGTCCTGGTCGTCGTTCTGCCCGAGCCTGGGGTTCGGGGCTTGGCAGTCGCGGCGATGGTCGCGGTGGCCTTGGCGGCGAGCGTTGTCGCCTGCCTTGCCAAGGGCGCCCCCCCTCACCCCTCAGCCTCGCAATCTGGAGACTGATCATGGCCTACGAGCACGATGAAATTGGCGACTTTGCCAGCGAGCGCGATGCGCAGGACTGGGCCGAACGCAACAACATCGATCCCACCGATCTCCACTTCCGCGCCCGCGGAAAGCGGGGTGTCACCCTGAGTGTGCGCCGGTCGGCGCTCGGGGATTCTTCGCAAGCCGACCTCTCGTTCGGTCGCCGGACCGGCTTTTTCTAAAACCCAAGGAGACTGAAGATGAATCGATATCTCTGCGTGATCGGGGCTATGCTCGCCGCCGCGGCCACCCCTGCCCTGGCCTCGGAAGCAAGCCCATCGGCGCCGACTGAACCCGCTGCTGTCCAGCGAACCGCCGATCGCCAGGCTATGTCCGAGCAGGTCCGGCAAGGTCTCAGCCAGCTGCGCGAGACGCTCGAGGCACGCAAGCGCGAAGCCAAGCAGCGGGCGAAGGCTGCCAAGCACGAAGCCAACGGTCTTTGCTCGGACTGCCCCGAGCAGGACGCCGAGGCCCATCTCCATTCCATCAGCGAAGAGCGCAAGGCCGACTGCCCCGAGTGCATTGAGCGCGCGGTCTACGCCTGATGGGGTGCGGCGCGGTTCGGGTCACCTCCCACCGGACCGCGCCGTTTTCCGGCCGATACGCTGCTCTGCTGTAATTTGGCTGCGTTTCTTGCTAGGGAAGATCGGAAAGCAC
>SCVI01000032.1 GCA_004296925.1 Patescibacteria group bacterium
AGCGGTGATGTTTATGGTAAGAGGCTTATGTTCCATTTGGTCATTCTAGCACTTACGCACCGTGATTAATGCTTGTGTACACTTTTTGTATAGCGTCAGATATCGAAAGTCTTTCCTGTTCTCCAGAATCTCTAGAACGGAGCGTTACAGTATCTAGAAGCTCTTTAGTTTCACCTAGGGTATCGAAGTCAATAGTAATACACCACGGAGTGCCTACCTCGTCTTGCCGACGATATCGCTTACCAATGTTCCCGTTGTCATCCCATGCTATTTGAGGAACGACCGTTTTGAGTGCTTGGAAGACTTCACGTGCTTTCGCAACAAGTTCTGGTTTATTTTTTAGAAGCGGTGAGACTACTGCTTTTATAGGGGCAATGCTCGGAGGAAATGCGAGGTATACCCTACCGTCTCCAAGCGAGTCTTCACGATACGCACTCAAAAGAACCGCAAGAAGTGTCCTATCAACACCGAGCGATGGTTCAATAACGTGCGGAATAAACTTTTCTTTGGTTTCTTCGTCGAGGTACGTCAATGTTGTTCCGGATGCTTCCTGATGCGCTGAAAGATCAAAGTCTCCTCTATAAGCAAGCCCCCAGAGCTCTCCTCTACCTGATGGATAATCAAACTCAAAATCAATAGTGCGGTTTGAGTAGTGCGCTCTATCCGAATCCGCGACCTCAAGTTCATGTAAGGAATTTTTTGAAATACCAATTCTTTCAGCAAAGCGGTGCATGAGAAGTCTCCACTCTTCAAATGCACTCTCCCATTCAGAGGGCTTCACAAAATACTCAACTTCCATTTGAGAAAATTCACGAAGACGAAATATAAAATCACGTGGAGCAATTTCGTTTCGAAACGCCTTCCCTATTTGGGCGATACCGAACGGTATTTTTGGATGCATGCTATCCATCACATTCTTGAAATTGGAAAAAATACCTCCGGCTGTTTCAGGTCTGAGGTAAACCGCAGATGAATCATCTTCCACAGAACCTGCGTGAGTCTTAAACATCATGTTGAATTGCTTCACTTCACCAAAGCCACCACCGCAGTCAGGACATTTTTTTTCATCCTCTAATTGATCTGCGCGAAACCGATGATGACACTTCTGACACTCAACAAGCGGATCTGAAAAACCGCTCACATGCCCTGACGCTTCCCATAATTTGGAGTTCATTAAAATAGTCGCGTCCACCCCGTACATGTCAGACCTGTCATCACGGAACATCGTGAGCCATAAACGCTCAATGTTTTCTTTCAATCTAACCCCTAGCGGGCCATAGTCGTAGGTACCTGCGAGCCCCCCATAAATTTCAGACCCTGGAAATATAAATCCACGTCGTTTTGCAAGCGACGTAATTTTCTCCATTGCTTCGTTTTTGTTTTCCATTATTCGCTACGGTACCACAATGCCACGCTCCGGCGAAGCGTATGCAGAAATAGATGTGAGAGGTTCTGCTGATCCCTCAACGCCACCGTTAACAAACCTATCAAACCCGTAGATACGCTGACCCCCCACAACTTGGGGCAAGTTTCCAACTTGAGAAAGTGACGGAGTGAATCCTATTTGGAATGAAGCATTTTTCGACTGTGCCGCGGAGAGATCGCCTACAACCCATGTGACTACCCTGCTCGATGGATTGTAAGAGATGTTCGCGTTTGCTGAGTTAGAGATGAATCGTACATAACTTGGAAGTATTGCACTCGCCGATACATTTGCGAGTCCATTCAAAGAATTCATAGCCTTCCATGTAACGGTGTACGTTGTTTCTTTGTCTGCTTTTGGAGGAATAGGTCCTGTGTTCGTATACAACCCATTGTCATGCGAGAGCGTAGCGAGAAGTTTCAAGTCAGTTGAAATAAGTAAATTGGCTGACGCGGTTGAACGCACCGTCACTGGGACATTTGTTTCGCTTTGTCTTTGCCCCTCAACGTCTACCTTCAGAGCGAGTTCAGGATTTCGAAACGTCCCGCCACTTTCAGGAATAGTGTTGAATGAAAATGTTAATTTCTGGGATCCTCCTGGCGCAACGTCAGCAAGTGCGGGATTCGTAGCTTTACTCCATAAAACCGACGTGTTGTTAGAACTGTAAAAACCTCCTTGTGCTTTCACGCTTCCTCTATCTAAAATAGTGCCGTTGAACGATAGTGTAATTTGCACATTTTGCACACGAACAGGTAAATTATTTACCCACGTGATACTCCCTGTCACTTCGTTTCCTCGGCGTATAACCCTCGTCTCTTCAATGTCGCCATTAAGAAATCCGAGTTGCACCGAAATAAACGGTTTCGTAACAGTGAGCGCCATGTCAGAAGTGGCAAGCGGTGCAACAATTTGATCATCAGTACCCGCTTTTTTACTTCCTGCGGTGAAGTGAACTACTCGACTATCGCCATCCTCTCCGGTAAATACTCCTCGTATAGCGATAGTTCTTTTCCCTCCTGGTTCTATGTCGCCCAATGACCATGCAGCGCTCCCCGCAACAGGACTAGGAGATGATGAGTCAAATTTAAATCCAGGAGGATACGTCGCAACCAAAACAACATCACTCAATACTTTTGGAGCGTTAGAACCAACCGTCACGGTAAACGTTGCCATTTGTCCTGAAACGGTTTCTTTAAGCGCATCAATAGTAATAGCGGCTGGCGATTGATTAATTTTTGCTGTGTATACGGTATCTGCAACATACACTCCATTCGATGAAGGAACCCTATATTCAGCTGATGCCTTGATACTTAAATCACTTCCCGCGGTTCCAAAAATTGTTGCTCGGATAGTGCGATTAATACTAGCTCCAGGCTCAATGGTCCCAATTGATTCACGGATGCGAGGTAGATCACGAGAAATATCTTTATCCGAGCGGGTGCCTTGCGGAAACTCAACAATCAAATCAGTCAGTTGCATGGGCACACTATTTCTATTGGTCACTACAACTTGGAGTGACAGAGTGCTTCCTGCTCCAATCTCCGTAGGTCCGGTCACCTGAACATCGACATTCTTAGTTGAAACAGTGTTACTCCCAGAAAATAGTATGTACGAAGCTACCCCAACTGCACCGAGGAAAAAGATAAGAGACACCGCGAAAAAAATCTCAAGAGTCTTCATTTGAAATATTGGTTTCCGCTTTGGTTGTGGAGCTTGAGAAGCTTCCTCCCACTTCTTTGGTGAATTTTTACTATGCGAAAAAAGTCGCGCTCTCTTTACACCATCAAATGGAGTCTTGCTATCTAATTTTTTAGAAAGGCGCTCAAGCGCATCATCATCTGTCATGAAATAAGTATACCGCAAGCACTACAAGCCACTCGCTGAAATCCCTTCATTAATACTCTGCACCAACTCTGTGCGTACTGTACGTGCATGCTTAAGTACTTTTTCGTCATACGTCGTATCCAAGAAGGAACCAGTTATTTCATCTTCACGAACATAGCCGAGCGCTGAAAGCACACGAAATACCGCGATGCATTCAGCGTCTTGCACCAACTCTGATTCAATACGAGGTGTTGCGTGAAGAAAATTCATAAGTGTTGAAAACAAATACGGGTCACTCCCCTCACCACGAACGAACTGACGAACAATTTTTAAAACTCGTGCGGTCGCTTCCTTTGAGAAACTACTTTTCAAAGAAAAGAAAACATTTTCAGTATTCACCGCTCCTGTTATTCGCCATACATCCTTCCCTTTAATGAGAGTAAACGTCCCGCTCGTGCCTACCTGCAAGTGAGGTCTCAATTTTGAACGCTCTTCTCTTGCACTCCGAGCAAGTGCATATACCAACCCTAATGCATCGGTATAAAACGCAACGCGTACACTTCCCTCACCTGACTGTCGTCGGGACACAATAATTCCTTGCAGGGTTATTTTACGACCGACGTACATTAAAAGTTTCTCCTTTTTCTATTTTACTCACGTTAGTGAGTTCAGAGATATACGCGGCGTGTGTAGATATAAACTCAAACCGTTCGTCGGGCACAGTAAGAACTGCACTTTCCTTTGGCTGAAGCAGGGCTTTTTTCCTTAGTTCCTGAATTTCTCTCACCATGTCACGTAACGTCCCCTCTTCGCGAAGCGCGTCGCTAAGTTCTAAGTCAAGTATCACTCCATCAGAAACACCGAACATTACCTCTTTCACATTCACCTCATCTTTAATGAGTTCCAATAATTCGAGATTTCCTTTTAGAGCATTATTAGAAATAGTAAGCGACTGAAGAGGTTGTCGTACTTTTATGTTCGCTTTTTGTCTAGCTTCAAGTCCCAGCGACACAACCTTTCTTACTTCTCCCATCTGTGTGAGTACCGAAGAGTTATACGTCTCAACACTTGGCCATACACACAAGTGAACACTTTCAGGACTCTCGCTTAGTCGTACTCGTTGGTAGACATATTCGGCAGTGAACGGAATGAATGGTGCTGAGACTTTCGAAAACTCCTCAATAATATTCCTAAGTGTTGAAAGTGCGAACGATGCGTCTTGATCATTAGTCTTGAATCGGTCACGAGAACGCCTCACATACCATGTAGAAAGATCATCCACAAAAAGCGCGAGTGGCCTTGTGGCACGATCAAGCTCATATGCCTCCATTCCTGATTCCACCTCCTCAATTGTCTGATTGAGTCGCGCAAGAATCCATAAGTCTAATACATTTGTGCTCTGTGTTTCAATTACTTTAATATCGTCTTTATATAATTCATAAAACGAAAGTACGTTAATGAATCTACCTATCAACTTACTTGCAATGTCACCGACTCCCTTTTCAGAAAAATTTAAGTCCTCGCCTCGCATCAAGGGCGATGAGAGTAAGTAGTAGCGGATGGCGTCAGCTCCATATTTTTCAAGAACAGCAACGGGGTCAGGATAATTTTGTAGTCTCTTTGACATTTTCTGCCCATCTTCTGCAAGTACAATGCCGTTCACAATCACATTTTTATACGTAGCGCGCCCAAATAACCCAACACCCAATACGAGGAGTGAATAGAACCACCCGCGAGTTTGGTCTAATCCTTCAGCAATAAAATCTGCAGGATACCCTCGCGCCTTACGAAGCCATCCTGGTTTTGGTTCAAACACATCTTTATTCTCAAAAGGATAATGATTCTGTGCATATGACATTGAGCCCGATTCAAACCAACAATCAAAAACGTCTGGTACACGTTCTAACCGAGTATCGTCTTTCCCTACCAGCTCAATTTGGTCAATGTATGGCCTGTGGTAGTCGAGCTCGTAGTGTTCGTTATGTGGGAGTGGTGTAAATGATATTTCTTTTATCTTCCCCGGAGGAAGCATGGCATGATCTGCAAGGATAGGTATTGCTTCTTTAATAGAGCTCCCACTCGCAACGGCCATCAGCGTTGCTGCTGGCCACCCATGTGACACAAACATAATATTTTTATTGGAATGCTTTTTTTCATACTCATAGAGGATTGCTCCCATGCGTTTACGCATATCATTTATACTTTCCCCATTTTCTGGTCCTTTTTCAAATAATGCCTCAATATCAATGAAAGTTTCCGCCCACTCACTGTCTAACCGCCCATCAAACACGCCATGATTGTATTCATTCAATCGCGCATCGGCGATTATCTCGCCAGATGGAACACCCAACACGTCGGCCGCAATTTTAGCTGTTTGCCGTGCTCTCAACAACTCTGAACACACTATTAAATCTACTCGGGCACCGAGCTCTGTGGCTGATTTTTTGGCTTCCTGAATCCCTGCTTCAGTGAGAGCAATGTTGTCGTTTGGTTTGTAACTGATTATTTTTTTAACATTCTTCTCACTTTCTCCATGACGCATTACAAAATATTTGTTTCCAGATTTCTTTGTATAGGATTTTAGTTCATCTAATGATCCGATGAATACACTCTCTTTTGTCTTCGGATTTCTCCACACTGGAATAGGTGCGCCCCAATACCGAGCACGTGAAATTGCCCAATCTCGAGCATTCTCCAGCCAATTACCAAAACGTTTTTCACCAACCTCTTTAGGAACCCAGTGAATCTTTTTATTCTCTGCAACAAGCTTATCTTTAAACTTAGTAACTTCAACAAACCACGAGGAAGAGGCGTAGTTCAAAAGCGGTGTGTCGCAACGCCAACAATGCGGATACGAGTGAATTATTTTTTCTTTTGAATACAGAAGCCCTTTCCCTGCAAGAGATTTAATTACCGCAACATCGGTCGATTGTGGATCGTTTTTTGGTTTTGCTTGAAGCCCCTTAAAATCTGAAACAACGTCAACAAAAAA
>SCVI01000033.1 GCA_004296925.1 Patescibacteria group bacterium
GAAAATTCAAAAGTCTTTGTTACATTCACTTCAAATACAGGTACCACCACATGGCACGTGAGCGATAAAAAAGCACGAGACGGGTTTGCTGTTTCCTTGAACGCGCCATTACAACAAGATGTTTCGTTTGATTATTTCGTCGTCTCTGTAAATGGCGCACCAAGCGGAAACGCACAAAACGGCACCTCCACACCACCAACTTCAATAGACACTACCGCCCCTTCAATTTCCATTAACGGAAACAATCCTGCAACTATTAGTGTAGGTACTACGTATGCAGATTTAGGTGCACGAATTACGAGTTTAGGTGATGACAAATACGGAATTCACATTTTTGTTAACGGTGTAGAAATGTCTACAGTACAAATTGATACAAGTGTTGCAGGAAATCACACAATTCAATACAAAGTAACTGATGAAGCAGGGAACACTGGTGTTGCAGAAAGACGCGTAATAGTTGAATCCCAATCATTACCAACACCAACCGGCGGTACTGAAACAGAAAACACTACACCCGATGACACAGCATCGTCTACGCCAAATGGAGTATGATAAAAAATACATATGAAAACGTTATTATCTAAGATTTTCAACATTACGACTAATCAATACATCGCTTTCTTTTTGGGAGCATTGACGGTCGCGTTCTTGTGGTACTTACAAAGTCCGCAGGAAATTTTAATTGATTCAAGAGATTCGAGTACCAATATTTTTCAAGTCGCTAGTTCAACGGGTGAAAATTATTTTACTATCACGTCAGATGGGAAAATAGGAGTAAACCACGAAGCGCCAACAACCGCTCTTGATGTGTATGGCGTTATTCGCGTATATGATCATAATTCGTACGAGTGTACGTATGAGATTGAAGGAGCTATTCACTATCGAGGAATTGATAAACATTTCTGGGGATGTGATGGAGTAAAGTGGCATAGGCTTGATTAATTATGGAGTATCAAAAAAATATTCAATATGTGTGGCGAGCTCTCATGGTGGGTATGTTTTTGTTTACCGTGTTTGTGCTACATGAACCATCTTCCACAGCACACGCAGCTCTTTCAAAGCGCGTCTTTCTAACATCAGGTACTAGTTGGACAGTTCCTGCAGATTTTTCAAGCACCAACACCGTTGAAGCTATTGGAGGAGGTGGAAATGGTGGCACAAGTAGCGGTGGAGGAGGAGGAGCGTATGCGCTTCAATCAAATATTTCGCTCACTCCGGGAGGCTCAGCCACCTATCAGATTGGTTCTGCTGGTTCAGATACAGTATTTAATTCAACAGCAACTACTTGCGGAGGTAGCCCCACACCCTCCGTATGTGCAGACGGAGGTGTAAATGGCTCAGGAGCTTCGAATGGTGCAGGAGGAACGACTGCAGGTTCAGTAGGAACTACAAAATATGCTGGTGGTAGTGGTGGAGGCGGTAGTGGTGGTGGAGCGGCAGGCCCATATGGTGCAGGAGGAAACGGGACCATCGATCAGGGTGGTACGGGAGGCGCTGGTTCTGGTGGCGTAGGCGGTATGGCTGGTACTTTCGAACCTGAAATACCCGCCTGTATCTCTCCTGGTCAAAATGGCGGAAACGGTACTGAGTTTTCCACAATTTCGGCGTATGGGTCAGGCGGAGGAGGTGGATATGGACCGTCTACATGTCAGGCCGGCACAGGTGGTTTGTATGGTGGTGGCGGTGCTGGGGATCCAGCTAAAAACGGAGGGAATGGCCTCATTGTCATAACATATACCTCAACAGACACAGTCGGCACTTCTATAGCAAGATTTAAAATAAGTGGCGGGAGCTTCATTATTAAAGGCGGAAGCGTCCGAATAAAATAAAGAAAAACTTATATAATGTTGGGTTTCGTAAACCCAACATAGTTATTCGAGGGTGAATTTGGTTGTTTCAAGTTCATTAGTTTCCGCACTCCTTAAATATCTTCCAATTTCTTTTGTGTATTGCTCTGAGGTATTACTAAAGAGAGTAGTGGAAAGTATAGAAGGAAAGTTTGGAGTTCCGGTGTAGTCAAGATAACTACTCCAACGATAATCTTTTAGATATGATTCCGCTTTTTTTGCACTCGTAATCTCATTCTTACTACGCACTCTCCACTTTTCCGAACCTTTCAAGTAATCAAGAGGATTTAAGTGTATATAGTGAAGGATGTAATTATAGTGTGCGTCATTCTCAATAAGTATTTTTTTTGTGCGTCCCTGAAATAATGTTCCAGAACGTTCGTATCTTTCATTAAAATAATTTGCATATCCAACGTTCAGTTTTCTAAGAAAGAGCGTCAAACCGCCATCCACTTTTTCCGATAACAATAAATGATAGTGATTCCTCATCAAACACCACCCGTGTATGTCCACCAACTTCTTTTTAATGTTGGGTTTACGAAACCCAACATTTTGAGTGCGACGGTCTGACTGTATAGCAGGTGCACTGTCGTTAAATTCGTACATGTTGTGTACGAAACGTACATAATCAGAAGAGTCGAGGAATAATAACCCTCCTTCAACTCGCCGGTTAAGTGCGTGATACAAATCCATATTGAAAGGGTAGCATGTTGGGTTTACGAAACCCAACATAAGTCCACAGAGGGTGAGATTTTTCGTGTACTATTCATGTATGAAAAAAATTCGGGTAGCGATTAATGGGTTTGGAAGAATTGGCAGGGCATTTTTTAGACAAGCAGAAGAAAGTGAAAATATTGAGGTAGTAGCAATAAATGATTTATCTCCTGCTCGCGATATGGCGTATTTGCTAAAGCACGACACAGTGTACGGCAGGGCAAAATTTAGTGTCGAAGTTGGCGAGAAAAAACTTATTGTAAACGGAAGAGATGTGATGCTTTCGGAAGAGCGAGATCCAGCGCTTCTTCCATGGAAACAACACGATATAGACATTGTTTTAGAATCAACTGGTGTTTTTAATGACTACGAAAAAGCCGGAGCCCATATAAAGGCAGGCGCAAAGCGTGTTGTTATTACTGCGCCCGCAACAGGAGCGTCGCCTCAAGGTGAAATGGTGTTGATGGGAATCAATGACGAGAAGCTCAAAACCTGCAACGTTTCTTCAAACGCGTCCTGTACTACAAACGCATCCGGTGCGGTTATTGCGATACTTGATGAAGCGATAGGTATTGAAAAAGCGATTCTATCAACAACACATGGGTACACGGCAAGCCAATCACTTGTCGATGGATTTTCTAAGAAAGATTTACGTGAAGGGCGAGCTGCAGCACAAAACATTGTGCCGTCATCAACTGGTGCCGCAAAAGCAGTGGGGAAAGTGTATAACAAAATTTCTGGAAAGTTTGATGGCGTATCGCTTCGTGTGCCAGTTCCGGCGGGCTCTATTGCAGACATTACGTTCATTTCAAAACGACCAACAACCGTTGAAGAGGTGAATGACGCACTTAGAAAAGCTGCAAAAGATGTACGATGGGAAGGGATATACACTGCAACCGATGAAGAATTAGTGTCCTCAGACATTATTGGACAACCGTATGGCGCTATAGCGGACCTCTCAATGACGCGTGTTGTTGATGGAAACTTAGTCAAAGTCTTAAGTTGGTATGACAACGAAATGGGGTACGTGCATACACTACTTAAACATGTAACAGAAGCAGGAAAATATCTTTAGTATGAAGGTGATTTTTGCATCTGACCACGGAGGATATGTACTAAAGGAAGCGCTGAAACCGTTTGTAGAATCTTTAGGGTACGAAGTTGAAGATGTTGGAGCACATACGCTTGATATGAGCGATGACTACCCTCTGTTTATTGGGCAAGCTGCTCAACAGGTTTCAGAAAATCCAGAAACTGTAAGAGCAATAGTTATTGGTGGCTCTGGGCAAGGCGAAGCGTTTGCAGCCAACAGGTTCTCAGGTGTTCGAGCCGTAGTGTATTACGGCGAACCAGCTCGTTCACAAATTGATGCGGATGGAAAGACTCTCGACATGATTTCGTCAACAAGAGAACACAATAATTCAAATGTACTCTCTCTTGCTGGAAGATTTTTAAGTGAGGAAGAGGCAAAGAATGCAGTACAGCGTTGGCTTGGAACACCTTTTAGTGAGCAAGAACGACATCAAAGAAGACACGACATGATAGATAAACTTCTATGATTGAAGTAATACCGTCGTTCCCTGCTCCCTCATTTAGAGAGCTTGAAAAGAAAATAGAACTAGTCAAAAAATACATATCTTTTTTTCAGATTGATATTTGCGATGGTGATTTTGTTAATGCGGTTTCGTGGCCAATGCATGAAGAGGATAAAGAAAAGTTTAAAAAAATAGTTTCTGGTGACGAAGCGCTTCCTTTTTGGGAAGAGGTAGATTTTGAAGCGCATTTAATGATTAACCATCCTGAAGTCTTGTTGCCAGATCTTATACTCGCAGGGTTTTCGCGAGCGCTTATACACGTGGAATCTAAGCATGATTTTAAAGCGTGTTTAGAAATTGCGAAAGAAAAAATTGAGCTCGGTATCTCTCTTAAGATCGGTACTCCTATAGAGAAGATTGATGAGTATGTTGAACACATTTCTGTGGTGCAATTAATGGGTATTGAGCATATAGGTTCACAAGGTCAGCCATTTGACGCACGTGTTCTTGAAATGATTCGTGCCGTTAAGGAGAGGTATCCAAATGTTACTATTGAGATTGATGGTGCAATAAACAAATTAACTGCATTGAAAATGGTTGAAGCTGGAGCCACAAGACTCGCTCCCGGCTCATTTGTACTTAAGTCTGAGAATCCGAAAGAAGATATAATGTTTTTGAAGTCACTGTCCGTATGAGCTACATCACTGAAGAAAAAATAAAAGAATTAGAAAAGAAAGCGGTTGCCATTCGTGAGACGATTATTCATATGCTCGCGAATGCAAAGTCGGGACACACGGCGGGCCCCTTAGGTATGGCAGATATTTTTACTTTGTTTTATTTTCACACTCTCGTTCACGACCCTAAAAATCCTTTATGGGAAGAGAGAGACAGACTCATTCTTTCAAACGGCCATATTGTGCCAGTGCGCTACGCCACTATGGCGCACGCAGGATATTTCCCAGTTGAAGAATGTATGACACTCCGAAAGCTTGGTTCACGACTTCAAGGACATCCGGAGCGTGAAAAACTTCCAGGAATGGAAACGACATCGGGCCCTCTTGGTTCTGGTTTGTCGCAAGCTGCGGGTATTGCGTACGCAGCAAGAATGGATAAAAAAACTTTCAGAACCTATTGTTTTATGTCAGACGGTGAACAACAAGAAGGGAACACGTGGGAGGCAATTATGTTTGCTGGTGCAAATAAACTCGCCAACCTTACTGCGGTCATTGATAGAAATAATATTCAAATTACCGGCACAGTTGAAGATACGATGCCACTTGAACCATTTGCAGATAAATACCGAGCATTCAATTGGCACGTAATTGAGGTTGATGGTCATAATATGGAAGAAGTAGCAGATGCGGTTGAACAAGCAAAGGCGGTAACTGAAAAACCAACATGCATTATTGCTTATACTATTCCGGGGAAAGGTGTAAAAGATATTGAACATGATTATCGTTGGCACGGAAATCCTCCCGGAAAAGGGCCATCGGATAAGGTTCCTCAAGAGATTCAAGAAGAGGTATTTATTAAAGAAATTCGAGAAGCCGCGAACTCGTAACTGTTATACTGTTTCTATGGATAAAGACGCTGTCGAGAAGAAAGAAGGGGTATACAAAGTTCTTTTTGGCGGAGCGCTTAAAGTGTTAGGGCTGCTCGCGCTTCTTATTGCACTCATAATGTTTGTGAAAATAGCTTTCGGTGTATAAAAGTGGCAATGTTTTAGAATTTTGACTTTTATATTTTTATGATTGACAACGCAGCAAAACTCAGCAACGATATTTTTTCTCCAGATATTAAGAAAGCTTCTACGCGAGATGGTTTTGGTAAAGGTTCTGTTGAAGCAGGAAAAAAGGATTCTAACGTAGTAGTGCTTTCAGCAGATCTTGCGGAGTCAACACGGGCAGACTGGTTTCAAGAAGAGTTTCCAGACAGGTTTATTGAAGTTGGTGTTGCAGAGCAAAACATGGCAACTGTAGCAGCTGGAATGGCAAACTATGGAAAAATTCCGTTTATTACTTCCTATGCCGCATTTTCTCCTGGAAGAAATTATGAACAAATTAGAACGACAGTTGCGCTCAACAACGTTCCGGTAAAAGTGTGCGGTATGCATGCAGGTGTTTCTGTGGGGCCAGATGGAGCAACGCATCAGATGTTGGAAGATATCTCTATGATGCGAGCGCTTCCAAATATGGACGTTATTGTGCCTGCTGACGCAGAAGAGGGAAGGAAGGCAACGCTTGCAGTTGCTACGAGTGGGAAACCTGCATATGTGCGTTTTGGAAGAAGCAACGTACCAATTTTCACTACTACAGAGACACCGTTCACAATTGGAAAAGCTTACTTTCTCTGGAAATCGGAAAAACCAGATGTCACAATTATTGGGTGCGGAGCTCTTGTTTATGAAGCGCTACTTGCTGCCAAGAAGTTAGAAGAAAAAGGGGTGCACGTGTCAGTGATAAATAGTCATACGGTAAAACCACTTGATAGCGAAACTATACTTGCCGAGGTCAAAAAAGCAGGAGCGGTAGTGACAGTTGAAGAACATCAAGTTGCAGGAGGATTTGGAAGTGCAGTCGCCGAGCTTTTGGTGCAACATATTCCTGTGCCTGTGGAGTTTGTGGGTATGAAAGATGAGTTTGGTCAATCAGGTGAGCCAGATGAGCTCATTAAGCATTACCACCTTGATGCACACGGCATTGTAGAAGCGGTGGAGAGAGTTTTGAAACGAAAGTAGGGAGCGTATTTCGGCGTGAGTTTTTAATCTTATAGGAGGATTTGTGTAACGCGCATTCGCGTAATTTCGTCATTGTATGTAGTGTGAGTCGAATTTTTCAGAATATATTTTAATAGCAACGTTTATTACCGGTCTATTATAATTATGCTATAGCATAATTATAATAGACCGAACCCATCATAATGGTGACATCGACACGGTTTTTTTGTAAAATTAATTAAGTTTTGATTCCAACGCGTCGCGCGTAAGAAGTCCTTTTTGTGCTCCGATTTCTTGCACCACATAGGCAGAGTTTATGCTCCCTCGTTTCATTGATTCTTCAAGCGAAAGTCCACTCAAAAAGTACGCGGTAGTAGTGGAAGAAAATGCATCACCGGCACCCGTTCTCTCAACTGGTGGCGCAGGATCTGGAAACATAGGAACGGTAGTGAGCGCGCCATTCTCGAGCGCAAACGCACCATTCCTTCCGTCAGTGATCACAACAATCTTTGGACCAAGGGCATGTAATTTATCTGCGAGACTTTTAATGTCACCGAGATCAGATTCACCCAAGATTCGCCCTGCCTCTTCTTTGTTCACAAAAATAATATTTGTACGCTTATAGATGCGTTCCAAACGTTCCTTTCCAATTTTCATCTGGAATGTTCCCGGCTGAAATGCGAGAAAAATTTCAGGATTCTTTTCAAGCCAACTCGCAATTTCATCGTGATAATTTTCAGTGCCATTGCCGAGCGACGAGAGATAGACCGCCTTCACTTTAGGAAGTTTTGGAAACTTGTATGGATACGATTCATGTTTTACTAAAATCGTTCTTTCGGATTGGAAAGATAGGACGAAGTGATGATTGCTCGGAATGCCACGATGTCGTTCTATGAAAGAGGTTTTCAGTTTCTCACCTTTCAATTGAGCGATGATTTCGTCTCCATCTCTGTCTTTTCCTATATTTGTGACTAATGCGGTGTTGAGGCCTAACCGAGACGCACTCACTGCTGCGTTCGCTGCGTTCCCTACGCCAGCCACCAACGTCGCCTTTTTGAAAGGTATTTTGTCACCCCAACGCATTGAAATAGTGCATGCGTCAGAGTCGATCTGGCAATTAACTCGTGCGTCTTCGAGCTCAATAAATTCATCTACAACGGTGTCGCCAATTGCGAGAAAATCGATAGTTCCCATAGCGATATCCTACCATCCGTTATACTAATGGTTATGGATATCGTTGAGGAGTTAAAAAAAGTATTGAAAGGAGAGGTAGATGGGCGAGATGAGACGCTCGAAAAATACAGCCGTGATGCCAGTATATTTGTGGTGCGCCCGCTAGTGGTGGTGCGTCCTAAAGATACTGAAGACGTAGAACGTCTGGTGAAATTTGTATCATTAAAAAAAGAAAGTGGAGAAAATGTTTCTATTACTCCGCGTGCAGGCGGAACCGACATGTCAGGAGGTCCGCTTGGTACTTCCATTATTCTTGACACGGCACATCTGGATGCTTTTTTACAGCTTGAAAATAAAACAGCAACAGTAGAGCCCGGAATGTATTTTAGAGATTTTGATAAAGAAACTAAAAAACAAAATTTAGAATTACCTAGTTATCCAGCGTCCCGCGAAATTTGTACGGTGGGAGGAATGGTGGCCAACGATTCAGGCGGAGAGAAGAATTTGAAGTACGGAAAGACTGCTCGTTATGTAGAGTCGCTTGATGTCGTGTTGTCAGACGGTGAAGTGCATACACTTGAGAACCTTAAAGATGATTCGCTTCAGGAAAAATTACAGGAAGAAAGTTTTGAAGGTAATTTGTATAGAAAGGTTTCTGAGCTTCTTGTAAAGAATAAAGATGTTATTGAAAAAGGGAAGCCACGAGTTGCAAAAAATTCTTCAGGCTACGCTTTGTGGGACATTGGTGATGGAGTGAGCTCTTTGAATCTCGCGCGTCTTCTTACTGGTTCGCAAGGCGCGCTCGGGGTGTTTACAAAAATTAAATTCAAACTTGTTACACCGCGTCCGTACTCATCAATGGTTGTAGTGTTTTTGAAAGATATTGATGATTTACGCGAGATGGTACCAGAAGTACTAAAATCAGAACCCGAGAGTTTTGAGTCATATGATAATCACACATTTAAAATAGCGGTTAAATATTTTCCTGAATTGGCATTACAAATGAAAGCGGGGATTATTTCTTTAGGATTTTCGTTTTTGCCAGAAATAGGAATGCTACTTACCGGAGGTGTCCCAAAGTTAGTATTGATGGTGGAATTTCGTTCTGACTCTCAGCAAGATGCATATAAAAAAGCAAAAGATCTTTCAGTGAACTTGGAATTGCTTAAAAGTAGCGCAAAGATACGTCTTATTAAAAACGAGCACGGCACACGAAAGTACTGGGCGATTCGGCGTGAGAGTTTTAATTTATTGAGAAATAAAGTACGAGGACTTCGTACCGCGCCATTTATAGAGGACTTTGTGGTACCACCACTTTCTATCCCAGACTTTTTGCCAAAACTCAATAGTATTTTGTCTGAATTCAATCTTACTTACACTATTGCGGGGCACATAGGTGATGGAAATTTTCACATCATTCCTTTGATTGATCCAAAACGAAAAGACGCATCCCAAGTGATCCATGATCTTTCCGAAAAGGTATATGCTCTTGTGTTTTCCTACCACGGTTCAATTTCAGGAGAACATAATGACGGCTTAGTGCGTACTCCCTATGTTGAGGCGATGTTCGGCTCTCAGATGACGCGTCTTTTCGAAGAGATTGAAAGTATATTTGATCCATTAGGGATTTTTAACCCAGGGAAAAAGGTAGGTACCACCCTTCTTGAATCTGAACGCAAGTTTGATTTCCCAGGGTCGAGCTAAGTGTGATTTAGTGATTCTCGACGAGCTAAGGTCTTCGCACCTTTGATTTTTTATGATTTATCGGTTAGTATGCCCGCACAATGACACTAGAACTTAAGGCTACAAAAAGGACCGTTTCTGGTAAGGGAGTTCAGGTACTTCGTGATGCCGGTTTGATGCCTGCGGTAATGTACGGTCCTAAAAATGACCCAATCTCGATTGAGGTTCCTGTTAAGGATTTTCAGAAAATATTTAAAGCGGCTGGAGAGTCCTCAGTCATCAGTTTGAGTGTTGATGGAGCAGAGCAAAATGTCCTTATTAACGCAGTTGATAGAGACCCAGTTTCAAACATTCCTCGTCACGCTGATTTTTATGCCGTACAAAAAGGTCAGAAAGTTGCGGTGTACGTACCTATCGAGTTTGTTGGTATAGCACCAGCGGTGAAAGAATTAAACGGAAACCTAGTAAAAGCGCTTCACGAAATTGAAATTGAGGCAGAGGCAACAAATCTTCCACATTCAATTTCTGTTGATATTTCTACACTCGACTCCCTTGATAAACAAATTCTTGCAGGTGACGTTGTTCTTCCAACAGGAGTCTCGCTTGTTACTGGTGTGGAAGAAGTAGTAGCCCTTGTATCTGCTGCACGTGAAGAAGAAGAAACACCGGTAACTGCACCAGACATGTCCACCATAGGTATTTCTGAAGAGAGAGGTAAGAAGGAAGAGGAAGCACTTCCTGAAGAAGAATAGTATTTTCTCATTCCGTGAATGACGGAGAATGACTTGGTATACTGAGAGGGGATGAAAGCCCCTCTTTTTATTGTAGTTGGATTAGTCGTTGCATCGTTCATGATGGCGCCGATTGCGCATGCTGAATTTTTGTCGGCAGATGAGCGCGCACGTCTTGAAGCTGAGTATCAAAAACTTCAAATTGAAATTGCTGAGTGGCAAAGAGTGTTAGATGACACGCAGTCAAAAAAGAACTCACTTCAAGGTGATGTTACCGCTCTGAACGCGCAAATTAAACGCGCCGAGGCGGAGATCAAACAACGTAATCTTACTATCACCAACCTCTCCGCTGAGATAAACGCTCGAAGCAAAACAATTCAAACACTCGACGCTAAAGTAATACGTGCGCAAGCATCACTCGCGGCGATGCTACGCCAAGTGCGGGAGCGTGGAGACGCGTCGATTGCAGAAATTATTTTATCTTCTGAAAGTGTTTCTGATTTTTTTGCTGATGTAGATGCCATGGTCGTGATAGAGCGAAAATTAAGAGGACTCTTTGGAGAAATAAAGGTTGCGAAAACTACTGCAGAGGTTGAACGAGAAACACTTGCAAAGCGTCAAGATCAGGAACTTGATGCTCGATACGAGGTTGAGTTAAAGAAAAAAGTTGTTGCAAAAAATGAGACTGAAAAAAAAGAACTTTTGAATATTACTAAAAACCAAGAAGCAACCTATCAAAAGGTTTTAGTAGAGCGACAGCAACAGGCTGCAAAAATTCGCGCTGCGCTCTTTCCACTTCGTGATAGTGGCGGTATTCCGTTTGGTACTGCGCTTGACTATGCATCTGCTGCTGCACAGAAAACAGGAGTACGAGCCTCATTCATTCTCGCTATCCTTTCTCAAGAGTCTGACTTAGGAAAGAACGTGGGGTCGTGTTACGTTACCGACCTCACTACTGGAAACGGCGTAGGGAAAAACACTGGTAGAGCTTTTAGTGGTGTTATGAAATCACCGCGTGATACGGAGCCGTTTGTGAAAGTGACTAGTCAACTCGGACTTCAATGGGCTACAACACCAGTCTCTTGTCCTATAACAGGAGGATACGGAGGCGCGATGGGCCCTTCACAATTTATTCCTTCAACGTGGATCTCATATCAAGCTCGTTTAGCTCGCGCGCTTGGTGTTTCTGTGCCAAACCCATGGGAAGCGAAAGATGCCATTATGGCAACCGCTCTTTATATGATGGATTTAGGGGCTGATGCTCAAACATACTCTGCGGAGAGGAAAGCAGCTGCTCAATATTATGCTGGCTCTGGATGGGCAACTCGCGGCCTTGGATACGCTGCAAGCGTGCTCGCCAAAGCTGAAGATTTCCAAAACAATATAGATTTCTTGAAAGGATTATAATTTTTTTAACTTCTTAATTTTTGTCGCAATATCCACACAGGTTAATCACACGCGCTCTATTTCACGCTACTATTCAAGCATGTTCACTTCTCCAAAGAGGGTCTATGTTCTCATTTCAGCAGTAGTGTTAGTTGTTGTTCTTGGTATTTTTTACGTCCGTGCGGTACCTGTAGGACTCATTGGTATTAAGGTTTTTGAGGGCAACTATTTTCAAGGGTCGTTGTTTTCTTTCGGTTTGACTGGTTTCAATGAAAAAAAGGTTTCTGTTAAAGGGACTCTTCTTGATTACGCATCAGCAAAAGGAACGACTGTTGCGCTTGTGCAAAACGATGAGACGCGGGGTGTCGATCTGGTAGTAGTGGCTCCGAGTGTACGCTATTTGACAGAAAATGGAGGAGGGAAGGCAGCGTTATCTCTTTCTCCCGATGGAACTATGCTGGCTTACTCTGACCTTATTGATACGTCCAAGACTATCAACATAACGACACAAATTTCCGGATGGACAATTAAAGTCATGAATATAAAAACTGGCGAAATGACCGCCATGGGTGCTGGGTTTAGTCCAGAATTTTTTGAGACTAGCGGGAGAACCATGCTTTTTTTCACGAGTCCCGACGGTATTACCATTGCTGATGTCCATGCAAAAACATCACAGACAACACCCTTCATAAATCACGGCGTTATCGACTATGCTGCACACATAAGTCGTAACGGAAAATATGTCGCCATTGCAAATGGACTCACAAAACGTTATGAGCTTTTTAAGGTGACGCACATTGAAGCCCCGCTAGGCCTTAGTCCGCTTGGGCGCCTTGAACCGCTTTTGACTCTTGGTGTCTTTAAGGGTGACACTTTTTATGCTGTTGAACGAAACCAAGAAGAAAATTCTCGTCTGTGGAAATTTAAAATGGTGCAATCACCTGTTGGAAAAGCTGTCTTTACTTTCCCTAACAATTCCCCATACAGGGTTCTCCCCTAATTATTTATGAGAAAACAATATACATTCCTTCCATTTTTCGTAGCCATAATTTTTGGAGGTGCGCTGTTTGTAATGAAC
>SCVI01000096.1 GCA_004296925.1 Patescibacteria group bacterium
TCTGCTTCTTGTTTCATTTCAACAGGAACTGTTCTGGGTTTTTCCTTTTCTTTCCCAACATTAGGGGAGTCTTCGAATTCTTCAATGCCCTTAACGTTACTCTGTTTTTGAGCTGGCACAAATGTACGTCTGGCTGAAGGTGATACAGCTGTCGTTGGTGTTTCTGTAGCGCTGCCTTTGAGTTCATTTGTCGGCGACGCACTCACGCTTTGTGTAGGTGTGTTAAGTATGTCCCAAGCTTGATAAGTAAATTTACTTCCATTAAAAGGCATAGTCCCAAGAACAGTGTCTGGATGAGCTCCGCCGCCTTTCGTATGCTCAATCTTTCGAGAAAATTCTGTCATGTATTTTGAAGTAACATTAGGTAATACCGCACAATCTTTACAGTTCAATACAGATTCCTGATTGACGATAAGTTCCATGTTTTCATCATAGTAAAATTTTAGATTACCCAGAGGAGCAATACCATGTTGGTCAGGGTCATATTTTATCCATTGCTCAAGATTTTCCCCTCTAATCATTATTTGTTCATTTGTATTTAGCGAGTTCGCAGATACAATGAGGCTTTGTAACAAAGGTGTGTCTCGAAAAAACATTTCGGAAACCTGGCTTGAAACTGCGGCTCTCATCTTGCTGATGGCTTTAGGACTTGCATCGCTATTCATTTGGATTAAAATTCTTCTCGCTTCATCATCATTCATATTCAGAGCTGAGATCACACGGGATAATTCAATGTTTATGTAAGTAACGATTGCTTTGATTGTGTCTTCGTTTCTCATCAGTTGAACAAATTGATTTTCTCCTGCATTTCCACCGCCAGTCAAGAAGCTAAAGCTCTTAAGCTTTTTCATCGTTTTATCGTCAAATAATTCTTCTTTTGCCATTTTGGGAGGTTTTCCAGCTTGTTCCCTGACGGTTAATTCTGGGTTATCTCCCATCTCCTCTGCTTCAGCTTTGGCATCTTTGCCAACATATACTTTGGACTCACACAATT
>SCVI01000034.1 GCA_004296925.1 Patescibacteria group bacterium
GAATGTACTCAAAACATTTCCCGTCATTCACGCTGCGAAACTATCTTAATCGCGCTTTGTTTTTATTTGCTACGTGCTCTGCAAAGGTTGTTGCGTAGTAGATCCTACCTTCTGAGTCTGTAAGATAGTAAAAATATGGATTCTTGGTTGGCGTCATAGCATCTTCAATGGCACTAAGTCCAGGGTTTCCAATCGGTGTCGGTGGTAAATCTCTATTCAGATACGTATTGTATGGCGAATCAATTTTTAGATCATCCAAGGTGGGGGCGTAACCACTCTTCCCGAGAATGTATCCAAACACAGCATCAACTTGAAGCGGCATTTTTCGCGCTATTCTCTTCCATAAAATATCTGCAATCATACGCCTTGTTTCACTTTGTCTACCTTCTCGCTCAAGAATTGAAGCCATAACTAACACCTCATGCTCTGTTTTTCCGAAGGACTCCATTTGTGAACGAAGTGCGTCTATTCGTTTTTCATATGTCGCGGTCATAGTCTTCACAATCTCCTCAGGTGTTACGTCAATTTCAAAAAAATACGAGTCAGGAAAAAGCTTTCCTTCTAGCGGCGCAGAAAGTGAAATAAATTTTTCAGAATCAAAATCAGAAAGTTTCTTAGAAAGAATTAGAGCTATTTCCTTACTCGTTGATCCTTCAGGAATAGTTACTTTAATTGTTTGAATTCTCGTATCACCCGACGCAAAGCGTTTTGCAAGTGCAACAACATTTTCCGATGTAGGCACTGAGTACGTGCCCGCAATTACTCCATGATTACCGAATAATGTTATGAGTGAAGAGAAAACGAAGGTAGAGCGAATTATCTGCAAAGATTGTAGCTCATTAGCAACACTTCTCACGCTTGCGCCACTCTCTACCGTTATAAGGTTTTTAGTAGGATTACTGAACGGTGGAGCTATAAATGCTACATATCCAAGAATCGGAAGAGCAAGTAAAAAAAATATAGTTATATATAAAAAATTTTTATTCATAACAGACATTAAATCGGTAAATTATCGGGGGGTTGAAGTACCACGCCACGCGCCCTTGCTAAAGCGCTTCCACGTCTTGCGTGTGGAATATGGAACACTGTTGCTAATTCTTCAGTATTAAGTACAAAAGCATTTCCGTAGTACGGTGGCGCAAAAAAAGCACGTCTTCGGTATAAATCGAGAAGATGACCAGAAGCGAACTCAGACACTGCTGAAAAAACCTCCGAGATAAAAATTCCCTTTTTTGTATGTGGATGCACTGTAACAAAACCGTTTAATTCTTCATCATTGAATGGTTGAAATAATGTGTCCAATTTATCATTATATGTCTCATCAAATGACTCGTTAGGAGCAATATATAGGGCACGAATGCCACAATCAAATGATGGCTTGGTGAGTGCCCCTTCAATAAGTGAGACAACACGTTTTGTAGCGGGAGAAAGATTTTCAAATGCACCTTTATTACCAACAAGTTTTGCGATCTCCTTCTGTGCATCCTCGTGAAGAGTGTCTCTTGGGTTCTCAAAAAGCGAATATCTGTCTCTTTGATGCGACCGAATAATAAAAGAAAGTAATATGTGTTCACCTTCTTTTGTTTTAGCAATTCTTTCAATCAATTCAGCAAACACGTCACGTTTATTTCGATCTTCTTCATAAGAGACGTACGTTTTAAGAGGATACGGGTCCGGTTTAGAGAGTGTATATTCCTTCGCAATCAACTTCATACTAAATGGATCGAAATGAAGCTCTCGAGAGTAATCGCGCACTTCATTTACACTAATGTCATGATATTCGGATCGTATGCGCGACTCAAATGCTGTTTTTTTATGCTTTGGGAGATGTACAAAAAATCGAACCCGACCGTTGTGTGAATAAAGTTCAAGTGAAAATGGCTCGCGAACACGGCCAAACAAAAACGCCTCCATTCGACTAATGCTCGTTCGGCTGTAGAGAGAATAAAAAACTAATTCCATTGCTTTTGCTGTTTGCGGTGTTTCAGTCCCCGGTTCCAATTCAAGCGTTATGTATGTAATACCTGCCATATAGGCTGAACGAATTAGCACAAGCCATAACGGCCAAGCAATCCAAAACAAAATTACAGGAAGCCAAAGCGGAGCTAAGAAAAAAATCACTCCATATATAAAAGCCACTAACTCTGGTGCGATATAAATACCTACCGGAATAAGAAGTATAAGAAAAGCAATAACACTCAATATCAGTGTCCGCCTAGACATTACAAAAATATATCACGCTTACCTGTTTTGCCTGTAATCATCTAACCAAATAACATTATCTATGTTTGAAGAAACACTTGGTGGAAGTTTGCCTCCGCTCCCATCTCGTCCACCACCAACATCCAAATCGAGTGCAGGTTCTGGGTCAGGATAAAAAATCACTGACTTAAATTCAAAAGCCACAACGTTTATTTTTTAAGAGAGTATTTCCCGTCCTTCTTTACAAAAAGCGGATTCTGTAAATTGACTATAATAGTGTTCGGTTTAACGTATCGCTCTTTTGAAACACGCTTCATAATCTCTTCTCGAGAAAGTGGACCAGATTCTTTTAATATATGTTTTATGATTTCAACAACTGGACCTGTGCGGTATCCCCATTCTTTCAACGCATAGATACCTCGCCCTACCAATACAAAACGAGAGTCTTTAATTAGCTCATTGTGCGTAGTTGCTTCATGTGCACCCTTTCCGAAAAGTTTTTCAATCGACTTTGCTACTTCTCTAAAGTGCATAGGTGAACCATGACGTTTCAATGCAAGATATGCATGATCACGAATATTTTTTACTTTTATTCCTGGAGCATCGGTTTTACCCCACTCTCCTAGGGGGTTTCTCATGATGCAGTTTGAAAGTTCAAGCCATCGGCGAACCGTGTCTTTTGAGCGATACTTACTATTTACGCGAGTAATACAACTCATAACGTGCTCCACAATCTTTTCTTCAGGTAATACATCTGTAGGATCAACTTTTGAGTGCACTTGTTTCAATGCATCTTCGACTGATTTTGCGAGTTCGTGGTCAACATGCCAACGAGTTTTAAAATCATTACTTTCCTTTGACATAATGAATGGTTTTCCGACAACCAAAAGGAAATAAAGATGATTTTTTGACTCATCATCTTTGGTGAACTCAGACAAAATCATTTGTTCAGGCAAAATCCCACCGAGTTCACGAATAGCTGCTTCGAGAGCAGCAAACGAAGCTACTTCTTTTTCTAGCGCTGGTGATTCTTGGATCAGCTTAACTGCGCTATTTTCAATCTGCCGCACTCTCTCTCGAGTAATGCCGTAGCGTTTACCGATAGCATCAAGCGTCTCTCCTTTTACTTTTCCGATCAAACCGTAACGACTAGAAATAACATCCCGAGAACGCTCAGGCAGTACTGCTACGAGACGTTTTGTAACGTGGGCTGGCTTAAATGTTAGTTTTGGCATGTTAGATATCTTTATTCCTTATAGCACATATTTTAAATCTAGTCAAACGAGGAATAGATATCCACAGCCCTGAAGATGGTCCGGTTGCACTATGCAATAAAGTTAATAATTCGTCCTTCTACGTATATCACTTTTTTATAATTTTCAGGGATAATTTTGGACAATTTTGATTCTTTTTTTATAAGTTTAATAACATCCACCTCAGAAGTATGTAAAGGAATTATTATTAAACCTTTCATCTTACCTCCCACCTGTACCGCGAGCGAAACCTCTTCTTTTTCCAACTTAGCGTCGTCATAGAGCGGTGCAGGTTCGGAATGAATCATTGAATCGTGTCCCAAAGATTCCCATAGTTCTTGTGTCATGTGAGGTGCGAAGGGAGCGAGAATACGAAGTAGCAGCTCATAGGTGGATTGAGGAATACCTTCCTCTTCTTCAAACGCATTAATGCATATCATCATTTGGCTCACCGCTGTATTGAAATTCATTTCTTCTATATCAATTCCCACTTTTTTTATTGTTTGATGCAAAGTTGATTCCGCGTGCGCGCTCAAAACAAAGTCTTTAGAAACCTTATCTTGCATTCGCCACACTCGTTCCAAGAATCGTCGTGAGCCAATAATGTTTTTTGTACTCCATGGCTTCATGGCCTCGAGTGGACCCATAAACATTTCATAAATTCGCAAGGTATCTGCACCGTACAATTCAACAATTTCATCTGGATTGATAACGTTGCCTTTCGATTTAGACATTTTTGTGCCGTCTTCTGCAAGAATCATTCCTTGGTGACGAAGCTTCATAAACGGTTCAGTAAATGAGACATACCCGAATTGATTCAGTACCTTCGTCATGAAGCGTGCGTACATAAGATGAAGTACCGTGTGTTCTGCCCCACCCATATACAGGTCCACGGGAAGCCATTTTTGCATCATTTCTTTTGAAGCAAATGCACTCCCGTTTTTTGGGTCCGAAAATCTAAGGTAGTACCACGATGAACATACGAAAGTATCCATCGTGTCAATTTCTGGTGTCCAACCCTTTCCAAAAATCCTCTCTGTTCTCTCTAGTAACTCTTTAGAAGTACCAAGTGGCGATGTGCCTTTTGGTAAATATTCCACATCGACTGGTAACATCCATGGCAAGTGCTCTTCTGGAACAACGTGAGGGTTCCCTTCGGGATCATATACAACAGGGATAGGTGCTCCCCAATAGCGTTGACGCGACACTAGCCAATCACGAAGGCGATACGTCACTTTAGAAGTGCCGTACCCTTTCTCTTCTATCCAACGAACGATGTCGCTAATAAGTTCTTCGTTAATCTCTCGTCCGGTGAAAGGACCAGAATCTTTCAATATTCCTTTATTTAAGTGAGCATCAATCGGTGCCTCAGGAATTTCTCGATCAACAACTTCACTAAGCTGGAGTCCGTATTTTTTTGCAAAAGCAAGATCTCGTGCGTCGTGTGATGAACAACGGATAATACCTGTACCAAAATCCATTAATGCAAAGTTGGCAAGCCAAATAGGAAATTCCTTACCAGTAAGAGGATCAATGGCAAAACGTCCTGTAAACACACCTTCTTTCTCAGTGTTTACGTTTGTTCTGTCAATTGTAGTTGATTCTTTCGTTCTTTGTATAAAATCATTAACATCCTTTTCGACTCCAGTGCCTGCAATAAGAGTCGAAACAAGAGGATGTTCGGGTGCTAATACTATATATGTATCAGCAAAAAGCCACGCAGGAAACGCACTGAACGTATCAAGCGTAAGATCCATATCCTTCACTCGATGAGTAACAACAACACCTTCCTTTCTTCCAATCCAATTTCGCTGATTTATCTTTGTTGATTCCGGCCAGTCAACCATTTCAAGATCATCAATAAGTCGATCAGCGTATTCAGTAATCTTAAAAAACCATTGGGCAAGTTCTCGCTGGATTATTTTTGTGCCACAACGAACACACACACCTTTTTCTCCGCTCTCACTCACTGTTTGTTCGTTTGCGAGCACTGTTTGATCCGTGGGACACCAGTTCACTTTACCCATTCTCTTTTCTGCAAGTCCCTTTTCAAATAGAAAAGTAAAAAACCACTGCGTCCATTTATAATAATCGGGGTTGTGTGTGCCAATCTCACGCGACCAATCGTACGAAAGACCAAGCGATTGTATCTGATTTTTAAAATTCTTTATTGATTCATCAGTTGTTTTTTGAGGAGGGGTGTTTGTTTTAATTGCATAGTTTTCAGCAGGAAGCCCGAAAGCATCCCACCCAATAGGGTGCAATACATTAAAACCCTGCATACGCTTGTAGCGACTATAGATGTCTGTTGCGGTATATCCCTCTACGTGCCCTGTGTGAAGCCCAGACCCTGATGGGTACGGAAACATGTCAAGCACGTAATATTTTTGTTTTGAAGAGTTATCGTCTGCTTTGTATGCACCGCTCTCTTCAAAACGTGTACGCCACTTCTTCTCTATTTTCTTATGATCATACTCGCGAGCCATGCGTGTTATTTTAACCGCATTTCTGCTTTTTCTCTAACTAGCGCATGAACGCCTTAGAAGGCTGAGTACTTGGTGGGAAAAGTTCTGGATCAATGGTACGTTCAAAACACTTTTGTCCTTTTTCATGCTGCCAATTTTCGTTTTGCATTTCAGCTCGAACTGGTACTGAATTTTTTGGAGTTTGGCTTGGTAAAGCAAAATCGGCACAAAGTTTAAAAGACATAGCGTCGATAACTTCGTATACGTACATTACCCCTGTTTCTGGATCGCGTGGCGCCACAAAACCCATTAATGGATCTTCGAGATCAGCTATTTCGGTAGGGAGTTTTTGTTTCTGTTGCCAATAGTATGTAACTTGATACTGAATGTTCTGGAGGTTATAGACACGCTCTTGATCTAAGCGAATAGATCGTTGGCTTTGTGGAGAACCGATAATGAAGAACCCTCCAATTACCGTAATGAGAACAATCAAAGTCACGATTCCACCAATAATTTTTGAATTGTTTTCCTCTCTCTCCCATTTTCCGCGAAGCTCTTCGAGGTAATACCAAAAGGCTGACCCAAGAACAACAAAGATAACAAGAGCCTTCAGGGCAAATCTAATAGTGAGCTCACCGTTTAAGAAGGTGTTTACTAGGGCTACGAGGTCGCCTGCAATAGTAAGACCTGCAACAAAAAGCGTAATAACTACCAACCACTTACGGACCCATAATTCTTTCTTTTCTGGCACGCGACGAATGTCTTGGTGCACCATGCGTGTCAACACAATATACAAAGGAAAAAAAACTATCAGTGATGCAATTGCAAAACGGAACGTGCCCGAGTATGCATCGCCATAATCAAGAGGACTTGGGAAAAAGTAAGTAATGTATTGATGTACGAGGAGAATAAGCGATACCGCCGAAACATAAAGCGCCACCATTGAACCAAGCCAAAGAAAGAAATCTTTTGGAGTGACTTTAACTTTTTTTATTTCGTCCATATTACAAAAACGTATATTATTTTTCTTCTAAATCGTGGGGTACTAGAGGCACCGCATCTTGCTTTCTAGGCGGTAAAGGCAAAGAAGGAGGGGTCAATTCATCGTCCTCGCGATTGTCATCTTCAAATCCCATACAAAATTTTTAAAGAATAATCTCTACACTTTAAATTCTATCACATCACCATCTTTCACTATGTATTCCTTTCCCTCTGTTCTCACCCATCCTTTCTCACGAGCATTTGCATATGAACCCGCCTCAACAAGCTTGTCATACGCAACCACTTCGGCACGTATAAAAGTATCCTTAAAATCCGTGTGAATCGCAGCCCCTGCTTCAGGAGCAGTTGAGCCAATTTTCACAGTCCACGCACGAGTTTCAACTTCACCGGTAGTGAGATACGTCATAAGTCCCAAAAGTGAGTATCCAGATCGAATAAGTCCATCTATACCGTCATCCAATACGCCAAAGTCTCTTCGTAATGTTTCCTTGTCCTCACCTGCAACATCTCTAAGTTCTCCTTCAATGCCCGCATCAACGGTAACGTAGGTAGCACCTAACCCGTCTAAAAATTCAGTCAGTTTTTGAAACCTTCCATCATTCATTTCATCTAAATTATGTCCGCCTGCTTTCTTGTTTAGCGCATACATAATTGGTTTCATTGTTAACAACTGCAAAGATCGAATGGAGAGAGCCTCGGTGCTTGTAAGAGGCTCTGAGGACGCAAGCTTCCCTTGAAGCAATACTTGCTCGATCTTTTTTAGTGTCGCTTGTTCAACAAGCGCAAGCTTGTCACCGCGTTTTGCGTCTCGTTCAACTCCATTAATGCGCTTTGCTACCACCGCAAGATCTGTAAGCACCAACTCAAGATTGATTACTTCAATATCACGAACAGGATCAACTTCTCCTTCAACGTGAGTAATGTCTGCATCATCGAAAATACGCACAACTTCAAGAATCGCATCAGTTTCTCGTATATGTTGCAGGAATTGGTTACCAAGTCCTGCACCTTCGGAAGCTCCTTTTACTAAACCTGCAATATCAACGAATTCAATAACGGCGGGAATTATTTTAGTTGAATGCGAAAGATCAGAAAGAACTTTCAGCCGCTTATCGGGGACAGGGACAATCCCAACAGAAGGATCAATCGTACAAAACGGATAATTTTCAGCAGGCACTCCTTTTGCGGTTAATGCATTAAAAAGAGTTGATTTCCCAACATTTGGAAGCCCTACAATACCAATAGATAAACCCATAGTTTTTTGAGCTTAATAGTTTATGCGCCGAATAGCAACTAAAATGGACTATTTCGCTGAATATCCTAGTTTAAAGGTCGATTTTTCCCATTTCAACCATGTCTCCTCAGATGCTTTTTCAGAGGGAGCTAATACTTTAATTCTAACGGGGTCAAAACCAGAAAATGTCAAAGTTGCTCTCGCTAATTCATTAGTAAATTCTCCAAAAAAGCACCATGCTAACCACGGATGGGTGTTTGCAAGAATAAATATTCTTGCACTTCTTCCTTTGAGTAATCTATCCCACCACAGGTCTGTCTTATGAAACCTAAACGCAAATCCAGGAAGCCACGCTCTATCAATCAGTCCTTTTAAAAGAGCTGGCATTGTTGACCACCAGTTAGGGTAGAGCACTACAAAATGTTCCGCCCACTTCACATTCTCTTGAAATGTAAGTAGATCAGGTTCGAGGTTTTGAATAACTGTATAACCATCGTGAAGTATAGGATCAAAACTCATTTCAGAAATATTTTGTCGCCGAACTTCATGTCCAGCTTCTCGTGCCCCTTTTTCATACGCATTTGCAACACGATTGGTCCGTGAATCGGTGCGTGGATTACCCATCAATATAAAAATCTTTTTTCTCGCTTTTGTCATTTCGTTATTCTAGCAGATACTTTTATGTATTCTTTCAAAACTTGATACAAATGATAGCAAGTCATACAAATCATACTTGTAAGTCTTACTTTGTATGGTAATATCGTACAAATTATGAAAAAAAAATTCTATTAAAGAGAATGAGTTCTACGGCACTACTACTGTAGGAACGAAAGGGCAGGTGGTAATACCTGTTGAAGCGCGCAAAGCTATGGGCATCAAGGATGGTGAAAAGCTTCTGGTTTTTGGTATGGGATGCGAAATGATTGCGTTTACTACCCTTTCAAACGTGGAGAAATTTGCCGATCATTTGTCCAGCAATTTAAAACAAATCCGTAAAACACTTAAAAAAACAGAACGTTAATAATATGAATACTCATCTTTCTCGCGCGCTCACTTTTCTGCACGGAAGCCTTTCTTTTCTACTTAAAGCATCAAAAGAGCTATTTATTGTTGCAGTCTCGCATAAATACATATCGCTTAGCATTATTGTTGCTCTTATCGCAGCAGGCGCAGGAGTTTCTTTCATTTTCGAAGCGAAAACCGACTCTCCAACGGATCAAAGACGAGAAGTAACACTTCTTTCTACGAATGATCTTTTAGCTCCAGAACCCATCGCATTGATTGGGCAAGTACGCTCTGTCCGTGAAGCAAATATCACCGCAGACGCTCCAGGAACAGTTGCGCGAGTCTACAAAAGTCTTGGTGACTTCGTGGGAGCTGGAACAATTATTGCTGAACTTAAAAATGATTCACAGCGAGCAGGTGTCGCGCAGGCAGAAGCCGCGCTAGATAAAGCGAAGACCGGTGCAACAATAACAGGAATTGGACTTGATTCCGCAGAGGACAGTTTAGTTTCAGCAATTGCTTCTGGAAAAAACACCATCCTTTCTACGTATTCAATAATTGACGATGCGGTCAATAAAAAAGTAGACTCGGTTTTTTCAAATGCAACAGGTCCGCAACCTAAGTTCTCAGTTCTGTCATCAAACTCACAGTTTGTGCGGGATGCAGAGAACAAGAGACTACAAATCCAAAGCGTGTTGATTCGTGAAAACAAAGCACCACTACCTAACGATGCACAAGGCACATTACAAGAACTTGAAAATCTTTCTCGTGACATTATTCAAGTACGCGACCTTCTTACCACTGTAATTTCGACGCTCAATAAAGGTATCGCATCCGGATCAGTAACAGATGCAGCGATTGCAGGTTACCGCACTGAGGTATCAATAGCTCTTGGGAACGTGAATGCTTCAGCTAGTCAAGTAAATGGCGCAATAGATAATTTGAAATCTCGTATTGCTGCGGTTAAGGTCTCTACAGAGAATGTTCCAAGCGGAAGCGCATTGAGTGCTGATGTTCGGGCAGCACAAGCTAATCTTCAAGCAGCACAGGCTAATCTTGAAAAAACGCTAATTCGAAGCCCCATTGCAGGGACAATTAACCGACTCGATTTGGAGATTGGATCATTTGTTAATGCCGCAGTACCGCTTGTGTATATCGCGAATGCACAGGGACTTGAAATCGTGGTGTTCGTATCAGAGCGAGATATAGCTGATATATCTGTTGGTGCAAATGTATTGGTAGGCAAATCTATTAAAGGTAGAGTTTCCAAACTTGCAACCGCTCTTGATCCGGTAACTAAAAAAGCTGAACTAAGAATTTCCATCCCTCAGGACGCACCTCTTATTTCTGGCTCAAGTATTTCTGTATCTATTGCACGCAATGTTGAGAGAACCGAAAACACTACGTCTCTTACCATTCCCCTCTCTGCGTTAAAAATCACACCTGAAGGAACTATTGTGTTCACTGTTGAAAACGAGAAGACTGTCTCACACCAAATTATTACCGGCGCACTTTCAGGTTCACGAATTGAAGTAATCTCTGGTATTACCACTGACATGTTAATCATTGAAGACGCACGCGGATTAAAAGATGACGAAGGAGTCATCGTATCGAACTAATAGACCAATCCAATGCATACATTTTGGAATTTCTTTATTGATCGAAGACAATTCACTATTTTGGTGATGATTACTTTAGTTACTGCTGGTGTAGTAGCTGTGTTTGCTATTCCTAAAGAGAACGCACCCGAAGTAACCATTCCCATTGCTATCGTACAAACAACGCTTCGTGGCGCCTCCGCAAGCGATACAGAGAAACTAATAACCAAAGAAATTGAGAAAGAAGTGAGTTCAGTTGAAAACTTGCACAAACTCACATCTACTTCAAAAGAAGGTGTCTCTGTAGTAAGCGTTGAGTTTGATGCATCATCAAATATAGACAAATCAATTCAAGATGTGAAAGACGCGGTAGATCGCGCAAAACCAAAGCTGCCAAAAGATGCTGATGATCCAGTGGTAATTCGAATCACCGCGGGCGATCAACCAATTTTTATTGTCTCTCTTTCTGGTGGTTTACCTCCAGCAGAGTTCACTCGTCTTGGAAAAGAAGTCATCGATGAACTAGAAGCCGTTCCTGGTGTTTCAAATGTAGTGATGAGCGGAGCACGAGAAAGAGAAGCAAACGTCATAGTTCGCAAAGAAGCTCTCGCCTCATATGGTCTCTCGCTCTCAGATGTAGTGGCGTCACTTAGCGCTGCAAACAGTTCGCTCCCCGTCGGAACTATAACCGTAGACAATATTGAATATGCTATTGCGTTTAAAGGTAATCTAAACGATCCTGAAGAACTTGCTCAAACGACGGTAGGAACAATCAACGGAAATCCTGTGTATTTGCGAGATATTGCAGACATAGTAAATGGTATTGAAAAAGCTAAATCAATTTCTCGAGTCTCTATAAAAGGATTACCTGCCGAATCTGCAATTACTCTTGCGGTATATAAAAAACCAGGAGGAAACATTTTTAAAACAGCGGAATCTGCAAAAGAAAAACTAAACGACCTTTCAACAACACTTCTTGCTGGTATTACCACAGAGGTATCTATTGACCTCGGAGAAGAGGTACAGAAAAGCTTGTCAGAACTTACTAAAGTTGGTTTCGAAACAATATTTTTGGTAATGATTTGCTTGGTATTCGCAATCGGTTGGCGAGAGTCTCTTGTTGCCGGACTTTCAATTCCACTTTCCTTTGTGATTGCTTTTATTGGACTCAACGCGACAGGAAATACAATAAACTTTGTTTCTCTTTTTGCACTCATTCTTGCAATTGGAATCTTAGTTGACTCAGGCATTGTAGTCACAGAGGCAATACACACACGATACAAAAAAAACGGTGACGCAATACTTGCTGCAAAAGAAGCTATACGTGAGTATGCACGTCCCCTTACAGCAGGAACTATGACTACTGTGGCCATGTTTGCACCTCTTTTCTTTATTTCAGGCGTTGTCGGTCAGTACATTCAGTCGATTCCTTTCACTATTATTACGGTACTCATTGCCTCAATCTTTGTAGCGCTCGGCCTTGTACCTCTTATCGCTATCCAACTCATTGATAAAAATACTGAAAGTAAGTTTGCTCAAATGCAGGAACACTGGAATAATCGTGCCCAAGTTTGGTACAGAGCGTTTCTTAAAAAGGTCTTACGCGACAAAAAGTTTCAGAAGAAATTTATGTGGGGTATGAGTATTGCGCTCGTGGTGGCGCTTTTGTTACCAATTTCCGGAATTGTAAAAGTATTATTTTTCCCTCAAGACGATGCGGAGTATGCATATTTGGAAATAGAAACCAAGCAAGGAACTACGCTTGAACAAACTGACCTCGCAGCGCGTGCAGTAGAAGAACTTCTCTATAACGATGTCCGTATTAAATCATTTGTAACTACAGTAGGTGCGTCGTCTGCCTTGAGTCAAAACACATCAAGTGGACCCAAATATGCAAACGTAACACTCAAATTGGTGCCAAAAGAAGACAGAAAAGAAACCTCAACTCAAATTACTGAAGAACTTAGAAGAAAAGTTTCGGTGTTCCATGAATTTTCAGTGCACGCATTCGAACCAGCAGGAGGACCACCGTCAGGTGCTCCTGTCTTAATTACATTTTCAGGGGACAATCTCGACGATTTAGAGCGCGCCGTCTCTGCGGGAGAACGAGTCCTACGATC
>SCVI01000035.1 GCA_004296925.1 Patescibacteria group bacterium
CTCATCGAGGCAGCATCTGACATCGGTGAAATGGGTTATGACGAAGCGAAAGATATTGACGATCTTTTAAATAGCGCTGAGAAAAGAATTTACGAAGTTACCAGCTCCCCTTCCGTACGTAAATTTGTTGCCATTGGTGATACGTTGGGCGAAGCATGGGAGCGTTTTGACAACCTTCATAAGGGAGACAATGAAATGCGAGGTATCCCTACGGGCTTCCAAGCGCTCGACAACATGCTCGCAGGTTTTCAGCGTTCTGACTTAATTATTCTTGCAGCCAGACCATCGATGGGTAAAACCGCATTAGCTTTGGATATTGCTCGCCAAACCGCCATTAAACACAACACTCCCGTTGGAATCTTTTCACTTGAAATGAGTTCCCAACAACTTGTTGATCGTATGCTCGCAGCAGAAGCACGTGTAGACGCATGGAAATTGCGTACAGGTAAAATTACTACTGACGACGAATTCCAACGCATTAGAGACGCCATGGAGAGGCTTGCGCGTGCTCCAATTCATATTGATGACCAACCCGCTACCAATGCGCTCGGTATGCGCTCTGCAGCGAGACGCCTTAAACGCGAAAGCGGTATCGGTCTCATCATAGTGGACTACCTCCAGCTCATGACTCCAACTTCAACACGTTCACAAGACTCTATGGTGCAACAAGTGACCGAAATCTCGCGCGCCTTGAAAACACTCGCTCGCGAGCTCGATGTTCCAGTTCTCGCCCTCTCTCAGCTTTCACGCGCCATTGAACAACGACGTGGCCGTCCACGCCTTTCAGACTTGCGTGACTCAGGTTCTATTGAACAGGACGCTGACGTTGTTATCTTCATTCACAATGAAGATAAGTATAACGACAACCGTGAGGAGCGTTCAAACGTCGCGGAAATTTTAGTTGAAAAACATCGTAATGGTCCCACTGGAAAAATTGATCTTTTCTTTGATTCGGAACGGGCTACATTCTTACCAATCGAAAATTCTAAATTCTCTGCAAATGCTGCAGATAGCGCATACGCAACACAGAATGATTTTTAAGTAAGAATGCGTTACCCTTATACAAATGCGACAGGTTAATGAACTTACCGACTTAATAGCCCACTTCCCTGGTATTGGCCCAAGACAAGCGCGTCGAGTTGTTCAATTTTTACTGAGTTCAGGAAGTGCATTCAGAGAAAAGCTCGCAAGACTTATTATTGAAGTTGGGCAATCCGCATCCCCTTGTGCAATATGTTGGCGTTTTGATGATTTACGAGGAAATAAAATTTGCTCTATTTGTAGTAACGAATCGCGTGATAGAGACCTCTTGATGGTGGTTGAGAAAGATATCGACATAGAGGGAATTGAAAGCTCTGGCGCGTATCGAGGTTTATATTTTGTCCTAGGAGGATTAATGACGATGACGGAAAGGAAAAGCGCTCGCATTGTCCGTACAAGAGAATTGATTACTCATATTCAAAATAACGAGACATCCGAAGTAATTTGGGCGCTTTCTACTACACCTGAAGGTGACTACACTGCACGGGAAATTATGAAAGAAATTAATACAGTAAAACCGAACGTTACTACTACCCTCTTAGGGCGCGGGCTTTCAGTAGGAGCAGAGATTGAGTATGCGGATTCTGAAACACTTAGAAGTGCATTAAAAAACCGCGCTTAAGCGCGGTTTTCATTATCTTGTCTTCTTCTTAAACGATGCACTATTGCATCTGCTCTACTATCAATATTGTGATTTCCTACGACGCCTCTTATCTGAGTAATATAAAACCTCAAAAAAGAATCCTTCAAACTATTTCGTCTATCCTGACTGACAATGTCGCCGTTAACTCTTTTTTCTTTATTCATATAACTCTTTAATGTCTGAATTCTTCGGGAGCGTTACAGTTGAGTCCAAATTCTTGTTTCTATGACTTATGAAATCTTACCTATTTTAACCTTTATGTTTGGTTGTTTGTGACCTCGCTTCTTGTGGTAACGGCTCTTTGCTTTGTATTTAACAACTACAACCTTAGGAGCACGTCCTACAACGAGAACAGTACCTTCAATTTTTGCTCCTGAAACGTTTGGGTTTCCTATAGTGACTTCTTTTCCATCATCGGTCATGAGAATCTCATCAAAAGTAACAGTTCCTCCCTTAACTGCACCGTGGATCTTCTCAATAGTGATAATTGAGTCTTCTTTGACCACGTATTGTTTTCCTCCCGTCTTTATTACCGCTGTTTTCATAGTTCGCCTATCGTACCAAAAAAGCCCTAAATTGCAACCTATATGCCCCTATAGCGAATAGTTTCGGCTATATTGAATAGCGGTTAAAGGGACTCGATATCGAAAGAGGGGTATTCATAGGACATCTGCCCGACTACGTGTCACTGAATCGAAGAGCGCTACAGGCAACAAAGTGTTAGATACCACCGGTCTAGTATAATTATGCTATAGCATAATTATACTAGACCTTCTGATTGATCCTTACCGCGTAACGCCTAACTAGGATTTGTCTTCAATGCCTTTTGAAAGAGTGCGCAAAAGCCCTACTATCAAGTGGCGAGGCATCTGATTCAGAGGCTCAGGTCTCACGAATGCCTTATCCTGCCTGTGCCGAGAACCATGAGATCTTCTGCTTGGGGTACTAATTCCGTGTATTTCTTTATTCATGCGAACATACTATATCGATTAAGAGTGGCCTGTCAAAAAAATGAGGAAATACTTTACCTCTTATGTTGGACCTACGAGGTCCAACATCATCCCTTCTCTCTGCTAAGATGTTCTGGGTCAAATTTATGAGACGGGGCTACTGGTGGGACGAAACAATCGTCGCATAAATCTATCTGTAGTAGCATTTGCTAGGCGTACTTTTTTCCAGCGAAATAGCGCTGCCCAAAAGACCACCTTCTTAACGACGCGACCATCCAAAATCGGTTTTAGTGATTCCCCTTCTTCCTCATCGTAAAATCTATCGTGTTGCAACCAATGGTCTCGATCTTCTGGCATAACCGAAAGACTACTCCACAGTCACAGACTTCGCAAGATTACGAGGTCGGTCAACATTTAGTCCCTTTTCTGTCGCAAAATGATAGGCAAATAGTTGCAACACTACTATTGAAAGAATTGGTGTAAGTGCTTCGTGAGTTTTTGGGATGTACAAAACATCGTTTGCGATCTTTGTAATTTCAGTATCCCCTTCTGTCGCTATAGCAATCACCGGACCTTTACGTGTTGTTATCTCAATAATGTTTGAGATTGTTTTCTCATACACAGAGTCATTTGGAACTATAGCGAGCGTTGGAAAATGCTCATCAATCATGGCGAGTGGCCCATGCTTCATCTCTCCTGCCCCATATCCTTCTGCATGTACATAAGAAACTTCTTTCAGTTTTAGTGCCCCTTCAAGCGCTACAGGGAAACTAAACTTCCGACCTATGTAAAGAAAATCGCGAGCATTTTTGTATTTTTCAGTCACTGCCTTAATAGCATCAGTTGTAGTAAGTACTTTAGAAACCAATTCAGGTAAACTCCTCAACGCATCTGAAAATTCAACACCGGTCTTTTCTGAAAGATTTCGGTCACGTCCCAAGAAAAGTGCAATAAGTGAAAGAACTACAATTTGAGAAATCATTGCTTTGGTAGAAGCTACCCCTATCTCAGGTCCTGCATGGTTGTATACACCCGCTTCTGTTTCTCTCGCAATAGTAGAGCCAACCGCATTCACGACACCTAATATAAGTGCGCCTTGTCTTTTAGCTTCCCTGAGTGCTTCTAAAGTGTCCAGAGTCTCTCCTGATTGAGATACCGCTAAGACTGCCGTATTTGGGCTGATTATGGGCTTTCTATAACGAAACTCAGACGCAAGCTCAACTTCAACCGGAATACCTCCGAAGCCCTCAATTAAATATTCTCCAACGAGCCCACTGTAGTACGCACTTCCACATCCAACGATAATTAGTCTATCTATACTCTTCAATCGTTCCTTCACCGATTCGAGTCCTCCAAGTTTTGCCAGCCCTTCCCCTGGTATTAGTCGACCGCGAAGCGCATTTTCAATGACTTCTGGTGTTTCCATTATTTCTTTCATCATGAAATGCTCGTAGCCACCTCGTGATGCTTCTGCGACATCCCATTCGATGGTTTCAGAGGGTCGTGCAATCTCACGTTCTGTGAGTGTGCGTACACGATGAGATGTTGGTGTAACAATTGCCACGTCGCCATCGGAAAGAAACACCATTTTTTTAGTGTGCTTTAAAATTGGCGTTGGGTCCGATGCAATAAAGTTTTCTCCTTCACCAAGACCTATAACCACAGGTGAGCCCATTCGTGCGGTAATAATGGTGTTTGGGTGTTTTGTAGATGTTATTAAAAGCCCGTACGTACCACGAAGTAACTGAAGTGTTCCAATAACTGCCTCCTCAAAGTCATTATCCTTCTTTAAGAATTCTTCTATCAAGTGTGAAATAGCTTCTGTGTCAGTTTCAGAAACAAACTTGTGTCCTCGCTTCTCTAAACTTTCCCGCAGCTCTCTAAAATTCTCAATGATACCGTTGTGAATTACAAATACGGTGTTATTGCAATCTGCATGTGGATGTGCGTTGACTTCGTTAGGCTCACCGTGAGTTGCCCAACGCAGGTGCGCAATACCGCTTTGCGCATCTGAAGCAGTGTCGCCAATTCGTTTAGTAAGTTCGGCAACAGCACCAGGAGTTTTTACAACGCCAAAATCCGGCATATAAATTCCTGCCGAGTCGTAACCTCTGTATTCTAAAAGACTCAAACCTTCAAGTAGTATAGGTGCCGCTTTCTTATCTCCAGTATAAGCAAATATTCCGCACATCTCTTAGATTTTATTAGTGAACAAAGTGAACTTAGAAAATCTTAGACTTCGAGCTATTTTTGTTTTCTAAAATAGCTCGAAGCGCAGGTTTTTGTTAATAAGTAATCGAACTTAGAAAATCTTAGACTTCGAGCTATTTTTGTTTTCTAAAATAGCTCGAAGCGCAGGTTTTTGTTAATAAGTAATCGAACTTAGAAAACCTTAGACTCCGAGCTATTTTAGAAAACAAAAATAGCTCGGAGTACTCAATAATACTACCTGAAACCTAGGCATTTGGTAACTTAATCATCGTTCGCCGGACCAGAAACCGCTAAAGGTGTAACTCCTTCGGACTCACCACTAATACGCATTACGTCCTTATCAATCTTACCGAACTCTTTATATGCTGCCGTGTAGTGGTTTACGGTCGTTTGAAGCGTATTTCCAAGCTTTTTCATATACTCGTCATAGCTTCCTAAATGCTTCCCAAGTTCTCCAACACGCTTTTGAATGTCCTTTGCCTGCTCCTCTATTTGAAGCGATTTGAGGCCTTGTATGACGGTCTGGAGGTATGCCAGAAACGAAGTTGGCGACACAATAATCACCTTTTTACTAAACGCATACTCTATTAAGTCGCGAGTATTTGTTTTCATAGCACCTACCTGATTCACCAACAAATCGTAATACACGCCTTCAGACGGAATAAACATGAAAGCAAATTCCATAGTGTTTTCCTCGGGGCGTACATACTTAGAGGTTTCATCGATACGTACCTTCAAGTCTTGCTTGAATGCTTTTTCAAACGCTTCTCTATCACTTCCCTCGCGTGCACTAATCGCTTTGTTGTAATTATCAAGTGAAAACTTTGAATCTATTGGAATGAGTCTATCTCTCATAAACACCACAGCGTCCACAATCTCACCATTCTTGAAAGCGTACTGCATTTGAAACGCTCCAGGAGGCATCACGTTTTTAAGAACAGTTTCAAGGTAGTATTCACCTAAGATCCCGCGTTGTTTTGGATTTTTGAGAATGTCTTGAAGGTTTTGTAGTTGGTCTGCGAAGGAAACTACTTGACGGTTGGTTTCATCAAGCTTTGTAAGGCCTTCTGTAACATCTTTCACAAGACGATAAGACTCACTCATTTGCTTTTGCACCGAGTCGGTCATGTGTTTAGAAGAACGATCCATTCTTTCATCCATAGTGCGAGAAAGTTCGGCAATTCGGTCACTTATGAGTGATACGCTTTCTCCATTCCCCTTCGAACCTCTCGTCAGAAAGAACACTAGAACGCCAGCGTTTAACAGAAGGAGTGCTACGACGAGAACTATGAGTATTGTATCCATTTTATTGATTATACCAGTCCTATGTCTTAGAATGTGAGCAAATGAGTAGTTACGAAAGAGGAAACAGAGCCTCACGAAATGAGGGAGAAATTCTTAGAGATATAATGTGGAATATATTCCCATTTATTCCTCGAAGGCCGTCGCAAGAAGATGAAAATGAGGCTCTTATTGACGCTGCGGAACAATTGGGTGACCCAACGATACTGAAGCTAAGAAGATAACATCTCATAAAATATGCTACAAACACAAATCAAAACAGACATGATTACTGCCATGAAGGCTCGTGAAGCACTTACCGTAGAAGTACTTCGTGGTCTTATGGCTGCATTTACTAACGAGCTCGTTGCAACCAAAAAGCTTCCCACTGACATATTGTCTGACGAAGGAGTCTTTACGGTGATTCGTCGTGAAGTTAAAAAGCGAAAAGACGCCTTTGAACAATTCACCAAAGGCAACAGACCAGAACTCGCAGAGAAAGAAAATAAGGAAAGAGTAATTCTTGAGAAGTATTTACCTCCAACGATGAGTCAGGACGACATACGAGTCATAGCCGAAGCCAAATTTAAAGAACTAGGGTTCGCCGACCTGCCTGCGCCGGAGCTTCAGCAGGCAGGCAAAAAAGAAGCTGGTAAGTTTATGGGCATGCTCATGAAGGAACTCAGCGGAAAAGCAGACGGAGCAGATGTAAAAGCAGTTATCGATTCCCTATTCAACTAAACAAGAGTTATTTACGTCGCGATGCGACGTAACAAACCAGCCCCGCCATTCTTTGGTGTTCTGGTCTTTTAGGAAATAGAATCACGCCATCGACTGACGAGTACACGGCTTCATCGCCTCGGTGTCCTATGAGTTCTCCTTTTGTAACGGGTGCAAAACCTTGTTCTTTTCCTTCAGCAAATACAAATGCATTATTTGGGTCATACGCAATACTTTCAACGACCGTATAATCAGCGCCAATTGGCGGAGGCTCGGGCAACTCCCCTTCTACCATGCTGTTTTCAATCATGAGTCCACGAAGTGCTCGAAATACTGGCATGAGGTTTTTTGTATCAGTAGCCTGCCCTGATTCGTAGCAAATGCCTACTTTTCCGTAATCGTCCGCTATTTCATCGATCGAACCGCCCCCACCCGACACAATTCTATTTGGATCAAACACAACCGCTTTTCTCGGAAGCCATTTAAAGACAGACTGGTGTAGATCTGTATCTTGTGCGCACACAAAGGCTGGCGATGGTCTGTTAGTAGAGTGCAGGTCTATAACAATGTCGGAGTTTCTAATCTCACGTGCAATATTGCGTGCACGTCGGGCCTCAAATCCTTGATTGTCTTCAGAGTTTAGAACTTCGGGAGTAAACATTCTATTTAAATCATCTCCCCCCTTAGCTACTCGCTCGTTCACTTCAATGGCTTTTGGATTACCTAAAGCAAGTTTTATTTTTCCAGCTTTAAGTGGTAGTTGGCCGTTCTCTAAATTTCTTTGCAATAGTCCTAAAAGTAGTACGCCAAGTATTTCATTGCCATGCGTTCCACCCACGATAAAAATCGTTGGCCCTGCATGGGGTCCTTCATAACTAATAATGTCTTCTCCTAAGGTATGGAGGGTTTCCAGTACGCGCTCACGAATCGCTGGATCAACGGTTTCAGATTGCGTGTTCATTGTTTCAATTCTTTGTTCCATAAAGTGTATCTCAATTCTTATAAAGAAAAACAGCCTCCAAGGAGGCTGTTACAAAAAGTTGTTATGGGGTAGCAACTCAAACAGCCTCAACAGAGGCTTCGCTTGTTTGCCGTAAAATTGCGTGTTCGTGCGGATATCATTACTTTAATAGTATCGATTGAATTTGGTTGTGTGTCAAATGGGTGTGAATTTGTAACTTAGAGTAATAAGTTTGTGAACCTTTACCCAAAGGTGGCATACTAGAAGAGAAGATATTATGGCTGGCCTTGAATCACATCATTCAGGTGAGTTTAGAAAGGATTTTGGTAATGGATATAGAGCTATTTTTGTAGAAACAACCCACGGAGTTGATTGGTCAAGAATTGATTCACCTCAAACATACAGAGGTAGTGAATCTCCAGAACGCGTAATTGGTAAAAGAAGATTACAAAGTGCACTACGAGAAGCACAATCTTATTTCAAAACACGAGCAAGAAAATAATATGCCTGCTGAAAACCCTATCCGTCCACGCACCGAACGTTTCAACATTTGGCTCGGGCAAAGGGGGGTGTTGCGAGAGCAACGTAATTTTTCAAATAAAGTTTTAGGGAGTTGGGCGGATGATTTTCTGAAACTTATGAATTTAGAGAAACTTATTACTCCAAGTGAACTAGTTACTGATCTTCGATCTATGTGGGGAGCAAAAGGAGCTGAAACGAGGAGAAGAAAAAAAGAAATAAGTCAGACACCCCGAATGATAAAACGAAGAAGAGAGGCGGAAGCGAGAGCGGATTTGGCAGAAAGACAGGGGGATCTTTTTTAGTAGATGGGTATACTGTCTGTATGTCTCACGAATCACTTGAAGATATTCTTGCCAGAGTCATAGAGGAAGAGAGAAGAAACCCTCCGGGAGTTCGGAGCGCGGAATGGGTTGCCAGGCGCAACGAAGAGATAACTCGGCGTGCTTTGAGTGATGAGGATGGGGAGTGAGAAAAAGTTTTACAGGCGGAAATAGGGACAGTCACAATTTTTTCTTGGACAAACAATGAGGGCAGTCACCACATCCTATATAACGTAACAATTACAACCTCTTTTCTTTGCTATCATATATGATAGCAACATATGAAACGGAAACTCGGGGATCTTAAAAAAGAGGAATTCATCCGAACACTGGACATGCTGTATACCGCGGCAGGAGCGGTGAAAGGACGGGACGCCATGAAGCTCTTCTTGCGCGACCTTCTTACACCGAGCGAACGCATCATGCTCGGCAGGCGAATCTGGATAGCACGGCTTCTCCTTGCTGGTACAGAGCGAAGAAACATAATGAAAAAACTCAAGGTCGGTCCCAACACCATCGAAAAGGTAGCGCGCTGGCTACACGACCAGTTTCCCGGATACGAGGAGGCGTTAAAAGGATTAGAGCGTGAAATGGATAACAGGGCTCTTAAGCGCGAAGTTACCACAGACCCGTTCTCTTTTGCTGCGATGAAGCGACGCTATCCGCTTCACTTCCTGCTGTTTCCTACCCCCAAGCCGAAGAAAAAATACCGCGACTGAATCCGACTCTTCCCCTTCCCACTTTTTTCTTGCTATCATATATGATAGCAAGAAAAAAGTGGGAAGGGGAAATGGGGACAGTCACGATTTTTCAAATGCCACGTGGAATCGGCTAAGTGCTCGTTGTCGCCGTCGCAGGCAAATAATTTTTTCATGTGGTCACCCGTCACAAGAGCCATGGGGAATCGAAAAGTCTTGAGGTCTTTGTGGTCACGAATCACTAAGCATTTTACTTCGCACATGCTCGTAAAATGCTAAGTGTTCTCGACCCCCTCTCGCGGTTTTTCCAAGGGAAAAACATCGCTTCGAGCTCACAAACGCACACACCAAGAAGCAGTTCTTGGTTTTGTGCTGTTTGTGA
>SCVI01000097.1 GCA_004296925.1 Patescibacteria group bacterium
ATTTTCCCGGCAGTATCAATGTCATATTTCGTTCCCGACAAGGAGTAGATCAACGACAGATTGCCCCCAACCATCTCTCCGCTCGCTTTTCCCTTTCTGTTCAGGGGATGCGGCAGGGCAGACGTGTATTTCAATCCGCCCATCAAGGCCTGTATCATGCTGCGGGTGGCTTCCTCGTCCTTATAAAAATTAATGGGCATAGTCGCATGCAGGGTTTCAACACCCAGGCGGTGAATGCTATTGTGCAGCACCGTGATATCGCTATAACCCACGATCCACTTCGGGGATTTCAAAAAGCCTTCAAAGCTGAGCGATTCCATCAGGCGTACTGTGCCATAACCGCCGCGTGCTATAAACACTGCTCTGATTTCCGCCTCATCGAGGGCCCACTGCAGGTCTTCCGCACGCTGTGCATCGCTGCCGGCATACTGGTTCTCCATCGCAAACAGGTTCTTCCCGAATACAACAGAAAGGCCGTAACTTTCTAAAAAAGTCACGGCCGCCTGCAGTTCCTCCTGGCTTATTTTACGGGCCGTCGCAATAATTGCCACCTGATCGCCCTGTTTCAAATACGCAGGTTGTATCATCCTATTTCTTCTTTCCTTTTTTGTGTTTCTTTTTTTTCTTTTTGTCCGCTGCCGAAGCGTTCTTTTTCTTCTTCTCCTCTTTCTCTTTCAGCTTCTTGCCTGGCTGCGGCTTCTCTTCTTTCTTTTTTGCCGGCTTAGCCTTTTCCAGAGGCTCCACGCTTTTCTTTCCGGCCTTTTCAGTCTTCGCCTTTTTGGCCTGTTCTTTCACTTTTTCTGCCGTTGCCTTCGCTTCTTTTTTGTTGCGAAGCTCAATATTTTTCAGCTGTTCCTTATACTTTGTAAACACAGGCTCTCCTTCCACATGCACATGAAACCACATTTCCCCGCTCTTGATGCGGTACAGGTTCATTTCGGCGATGCCGTATTTTTCAGCCAGCTTCTTAAACGTCAGCTTACGCTTAGGGTCCCACAATTCCTTTTGCAGTTGCAGGACTTTTTTCTCGTTCAGCTTTTTGGCGGTAGCACCGCTGTGTATCTTACGGGCAATGGCTTCGCGCACCAGGGGACTTTTCTTATTATGCTCAATCTGCTCCTGCTGCGTTACCCATTTGAGGTTGGCCGCGTCGTTGTTGGCTTTATTGTGATCGAGGTGGATCACGTGATCGCATGTGGAATTCCGTTTTTTCAAAAAGGTTTCGGCCACCGCGTTATGAAC
>SCVI01000036.1 GCA_004296925.1 Patescibacteria group bacterium
GTCGGTAGTATGCTCATCGCACCTTTATTATTTCCTGTGCTATCACTTTCGTTAGGAATCATCGTTGCAGATGAAAAATTGATTGGTCGTTCAATAATGACATTAGTTCGCTCGCTCGCGTTTGCGCTAGTAGCTAGTTTTGTAATCGGGTTTCTTTTCTCAACCCGAAGCGACACGTTAGTTCAGATTATAGTTGGAGGTCCATCTTCATTGATGTACGCAATCGTAGCTGCCATCGCCGGGTTTGCGGCGGCATTTGCGATGACGAAACCACACCTTAACCAAACACTACCAGGTGTAGCTATCTCGGTTTCGCTTGTGCCGCCACTTGCCACCGCAGGTATTGCCCTGTCAGCTTTTAATTGGCCGATATTCAGTTCTTCATTACTACTCTTTCTTGTAAATATCATCGGTATTGTGTTTTCATCAATGATCGTGTTTGCGTTACTTAAGTTTTCTGTAAAGAAAGGTGTCACAGAAGAAGTCGTAAAAGAAGAGGAAAAGGTAATTAAAAAAGAGCACCACAAAAAGGAATTGAAAAAAGACTAAAGTTGATTTTAAGTAATGTTTGCAATGTGCGTCTCAGTTAGTACAGTAGAAATATGAATATTAATATCTCTGCTATTATGCAAGATCTTGTTTCGTGGACTTCCACTCACGGTGTCACTGTAGCTATAATTATTATAGTTGCACTTCTCGTTCACTTCTTTAGTTATGTATTTTTGGAACGTCTTATTCGTAAGATTGTTCCTGCAGATCACTTTCATTCACCTGAAGCGGAGAAACAGCGTGAAGACACACTCATACGTGTAGTGAGCGGTGTACTTAACGTAATGTTGTGGGTTGTGGCATCTCTTATGGTGCTTTCAGAAACCGGTATCAATATTGGACCACTATTAGCAGCGGCAGGAATTGTTGGTATCGCTATCGGTTTTGGAGGACAGTATTTAATTCGCGATATGGTTGCAGGATTTTTTATACTTTTTGAAAATCAGTACAGAGTCGGTGATGTGGTATGTCTCGATAAAACCTGTGGTTTAGTAGAGGATATTAGTATCCGTATGGCAACGCTTCGAGATCTTGATGGCACAGTGCATCATGTTCCACATGGGACTGTTTCTAAGATTTCAAATAAGTCTAAAGAATTTGCTCGCGTAAACATGAATATCGGCGTTTCCTATTCTGCAGATATTGAACAGGTGATTAAGGTGGTTAATGAAACTGGTGCGGATTTATTTGCTGACGAAACTTGGAAACATGAACAAATTACACCAATTGAATTTCAACGCGTTGATGATTTTGCTGATTCGGCGGTAATTATTAAGGTGCTTGGGGAAACAAAACCATTAAAACAGTGGGCGGTGGCAGGAGAATTTAGAAAACGGATAAAAATCGCCTTTGATAAGGCGAAAATTGAAATACCGTTTCCTCAAAGAGTCATTCATCAAAGCAAATAAGTTTTTCAACGTATCTAAGTTGTGCAGTTGACAGATACATACAAAAACCGCACTGTGTATTGATAGCTTTAAGATACTGACCGCATCTAGAGCGTCTGCTGTATAACCTGTATTGATATTTTGAGCGGTCACCCACATTGCGATAATCCGAAACCACATTAGATCTAGTCAAATAGTCTAAGAATAGTTCCACGCACAAGTCCGAAGCGCACAACATTTCTGGTCCGTGCTTTCGTATTTCTGTGTTTCGAAAACATGGCTTCATCACAAAAAAAAGATAAGACAAAAAGTACGTTGAAGAAATTTACGATTGGTTTTGAGGTAGAGTTTTTTATCATAGATAAGGAAGGGAAGATAGCTCCAGGTGCGGATGCTGTACTGAAGAAAGTTGAAGAGAAAACTGCTGGTGCGGCGCACACTATAGTTAGAGAGGTTGCGGAAAACATGATTGAAGTCGGAAGTTACCCAGATACCGAAGGGTCAAACACAATGAAGAGCTTGTTAGATGGACTTAAGCTCGTGTCGTATGCAGCGAATGAGGCAGGATATGGAGTATTGCCGCTTGGTACGTATCCAGGAAAATTCACACCAACAATTCGTGTCGATCCACGATACGAAGCACAAGCAAAATTATTTGGGAAAACCAGATTTCAAATTGCGGGACGTGTTGCTGGGTATCACTGTCACTATGCTTTGCCTTGGGGTGTGTTCGATGCAAAAACATTGATGTTGAAGTCACTCAGTGATTCGAAGAATCAGGAGTATTTGGTGAACGCTTTCAATTTTCTTATCGCCATCGATCCAGCTATTACTGCATTTATGCAGTCATCACCTTTTTATCAAGGAAGACACTTAGCAAAAGATAGTCGTTTACTTGTATATCGAGGAAGTGAAGAACTTGGATACAACAAAGGTTTATATGCAAACCATCCACGTTTTGGTTCACTTCCTAAGTACGTACACGCAGGGACTGACCTTATCGGACGCATTGAAGATCGTTATACTGATTGGCTTAAAATGTTGAAGGATGCAGGAGTTTTAGAAAAAAAAATCCCGGTGTATAGATCTATTCTTGATACTAATTGGTCGCCCGTTAAGGTAAATCCTCACGGAACTCTTGAACATAGAGGTATGGATATGAATAGATTGCCAGTACTTTTATCTGTATCTATTTTGATTCAAACTTTACTACGATATATTCAGGAAGGTCACGTTAATGTTATCCCGCACGATTCTGCAAAACTACAACCGTTTTCTGTTGAAGATAATACAATCTACATTCCACCAGATACACATGTAAAAAAGAACTTGCAAAACCTTTCCGCTAAGGAAGGTTTGGCAAATGATGAAGTGTTTCATTATTGCAAACGACTTCTAAGTTTGGTGAAGTTTTTTGAGGGGGATGCTCTTGAGCCATTACTTCGTCCTCTTACCACCATGCTTTCTGAACGTCAGACGACTTCAGACAAAATTCTTGCGCAGGCAAAATCTCTTGGGTATAAAGATATGCGGAAAATACTTCCTCAAGGTATTGCATCTGAAATTGCGTTGACGCATAGTAGACAAATGTTTGAAGATATAGTTCTTGTGGAAGAGATGATTGAAGCTCAGAATAGACTTACCGCCTGAATGTAAAGTTGTTTTGACATATCTTTTTTTGAGAGATATTCTATACGGTACATACAATTATGGCAGAACATGTTCTTAATACAGTACTTAGACTGCGTACCCAAAAAAGCATGACTCAGGAAGAGTTGGCTGAAAAAATTGGTGTTACGCGTCAGACTATTATTTCAATTGAAAAAGGCCATTACACACCATCAGTTTTACTCGCCTTAAAAATATCTGCCGTTTTTAAAATTCCGGTAGATGAAATATTTAAAATATCGTATGAAAAATAATTTTATACATATCAGTATCGCGATAATACTTGTGGGTCTTCTTACCTTACTTGGCGATCCGTTTATGGTGTGGATGCCAATGGGGGGTCAGATGTTTGTTCTTTTAGGGGCAACTATATTTCTTTGTATATGGGCTGGTTTTGTTATGTTTGAAAACTCTCACGACGAACGCGAGGTATTACACATGCAAAGTGCAGGTCGTTTTGCGTATCTTTCTGGTATCGGAGTCCTACTCATCGCCCTTATTTACCAAGGATTCACACACGCCATTGATTCATGGATACTCGGCGCACTTGCAGTGATGGTTGTATCAAAACTTATTGCACGTCTTTATCTTGAACGTTCCCATTAGGCCTGTGTAAAGTTTACTTTACATATCTAACACTACCTACTATAGTAGGTAGTGTTAGTAATAATTATAAAAATATGAATATAAAAATAGTTTTTGTTGTTATATCTGTCGCAATAATTGTATGGATTGGTTTTGTTGCTATTTCTAGTAACACTACGAACGAGTCTGTTAATAAAGATGAGATGAGCATGAAGGGCACCGATGCTTCAAGAGAAATGGTGAAAAGCGATCAAGTAATGAATGAAGGAAGTATGGAAGATGAGTTAGTAATGAAGGTGGGATCCTATGAACCATACAGTGTTGAGAAACTTGCAAATGCAGACATGGGGCACGTAGTTTTGTTTTTTAGGGCATCTTGGTGTCCAACGTGTAGAGCGCTTGATGCCGATATTCGTGCAAATCTGCAAACAATACCAAAAGGCGTAACTATTTTGGATGTAAATTACGACACCGCAACAGTGATGAAGCAAAAGTATGGAGTGACACAACAACATACGCTTGTTGAAGTAGATGCGAAGGGAGATTTAATTTCTAAGTGGACCGGTTCACCAACACTCGCTACGCTCGTAACGAATATCAAATAGTTTGTATGACATTTCTCGTTGTTTCGTTTCTTGCTGGTGTGTTGACGGTATTGGCGCCTTGCGTGCTACCACTCCTTCCTGTCGTTATAGGTTCTGCTGCGTCAGGCAGGAGTCGTTATACTCCATACATTGTTGTTGGTTCTCTTGCGCTGTCAGTCATTATATTCACATATCTTCTGAAAGTGTCGACACTTTTCATTATGGTGTCGCCTCATGTATGGACATATGTTTCTGGCGGAATCTTGGTGCTGTTCGGATTAACACTTTTGTTTCCTGCTCTTTGGGAGAACGTTCCCGGGCTTTCAAAGATAGTTATTGGTTCAAATAAACTCATAGGTAAAGGTCATAAAAGTAAAAGTCTCTTTGGTGATGTGATGATCGGAGCAGCACTTGGGCCTGTATTCTCGACATGTTCGCCCACGTATTTTGTTATTCTTGCATCGGTGCTGCCGGTCTCTTTTTTCTTGGGAGCAACGTATGTGCTCGCATATGTGTTCGGGTTGTCACTTATGCTCCTCTTAATAGGGTTGTTAGGTCAGCGTTTCGCAGACCATCTTGCACGATTTTCTGATTCACGAGGTCACTTTAAAAGAACAATTGGCGTGTTATTTATAGTCATCGGTCTTCTCATCGCGACAGGATATGAAAAGAAGTTAGAAACATTTATTCTAGACAGCGGTTATTTTGACATTACTAAAGTAGAACAATTTTTATTAGGGAAGGTGAACATAAAATAATATGAAGCCAGAATATATTATTGGTGGCATTATTTTACTTCTTTTGTTGTTAGGTATATCAGTACTTTTTATACCTAAACAATCTCCACTCCCTGCTCTGAGTGTCTTGCAAGGAGGTGATGAAAACACAGGTAATTCAAACAGCTCTTCATACAAAGAAATTGTGCGTCCGGCCGGATTCGTGAATACTGAAGGTGTTACTCTTAAAGAGTTGGTGGGAAAAAAAGTTGTCCTCGTTGATTTCCTCACGTACAGCTGCATTAATTGTCAGAGAACGTTTCCGTATTTGAATGCCTGGTATGAAAAATATAAAGACCAAGGCCTTGAAATAATTGGAATTCATACCCCAGAATTTGCATTTGAAAAAAATATCGCGAATGTGCGAGAGGCTATGAAGCGTTTCGGTATTGTGCACCCTATAGTTTTAGATAATGAATATGCCACCTGGCGTGCGTATGGAAACCAGTATTGGCCGCGTAAATACCTTATTGATATACACGGCAATATTGTGTACGACCATATTGGCGAAGGCGATTATGAAATAATCGAAAGCAAAATTCAAGAACTATTAAAAGAACGAGCGAGCGTTCTTGGAGAAACTTCAAGTGTGGGTGGTCTAGTCAGTACTGCGGTACCTGTGACCGTGTCAAAAGCACAAAGCCCTGAGACCTATTTCGGTGCGTCTAGAAATAATTATCTCGGTAACGGTCTTTCTGGTCGTCTTGGTATGGTTACATATACCACGCCTTCAGAAATTAAGCCGAATACACTCTATCTTGGGGGTGCATGGAATATGACTAGTGAAAATGCGGAGTCAGTCTCTGAGGTCGAAGTTACTTACGTCTTTAATGCTAAAGAAGTGTACCTTGTCGCTAGCGCAGAAACGGAAAGTGTCATTGAGGTGTACCAAGATGGAATACTTATAAGTAAGAAGACTGGGGATGTGGGGAGTGATGGAAGGTTGTTGGTAAAAGAAAGTCGACTTTATACGGTTATAAAAAATGATTCTGGGGGTGTGCACACACTAAAGTTAAAAATAAAAGCAAAAGGGGTTCAGTTGTATGCGTTTACGTTTGGTTAGAGTGCCTCGAAATATATTTATAGGCTTTTTTGTATCTTAATTAATACATCTCTGTATTTATTATCTTTTGCATGTCAGAGATTTTTTTGGTGTACGAACAAGAGTTACCACATAATCCCTAAAATAGAGATATAATAAGAAAAAGAGCTTATTATTAGCTTCAAAATAATCATAACAAATATGAAACATATTAAAAAAGTTCTCGTTCTCGTTTTTGCGGTGTTACCGCTAGGCGTAGGTGCGGTTAGTGTGAATACTTCCGCCTCTACCGAAACATCAGCATCAGTTCCAGATGTTATTACTACAAGCGTCTCTACTGATGCGGATGTAAGCGCACAAGGTTCGATGGTTGATGAAAGTTCAACGGATACAAGTGAAGCGAGCTCAAAATTGTTCGTCAATACTCTTGGTGTTGAGGTAATTCACTCGTCTCAGGTTGCAACCGACGCAGATTTAGAGGTATTGAATGAGAACATAAAAGTTACTAATGCAAATATTGTTCGAGTTGATGCTGCTGCATCAAACGATGTAGTTGTTGAATACAAGCACCGTGCGAAATTCCTAGGTCTTTTTTCGGTGACCGTGGTATCAAAAACTAAAGTGACTGCAAATGAAAACGAAGCACCTACTGTTAAGACCACTCTTCCGTGGTGGAGTTTTCTAACAACAGGTTCAGCTAAAGTGCGTGATGCGGTAGATATTAGTCTCACTAGCTCACCTACGATTACTGTCTATACGTCTGCAAGTGTCTCAGCAAAGACAAAAGCGGAGTTGGTTGAAGAAATAGTAGCAACACTCGAAACACAAGCGCAATTGAGTGCTGGTGCAGAGATTAAATAACTAGAATGACCAATAAAAACCCCTTCTTTAAGAAGGGGTTTTTATCTAGAGGTACTCCTTCACTATCTATACTTCATAGACTAGAATGTACAAAGCTATGGAAGACTCCTCATCTGAGACACGCTTTTTTATATGATTTCTCGATATCACTACTATTCTGATGGTATAGCCATCTTAGCTCTTGTTACACTTTTTTTGCTCATTTTGTATTCAGCGCTTTCTAATCCCTATGGAAGAATTAGTCGTGTACGAAACCCGTTCGCAACAAAACGAAAAGGAAGAACTATTGAACTCACTAAAGTTTTTGAACTGCAGGTTAAGCGCTCCTTATTTTGGCAAGCCTTTGCATACATGAAATGTGCATGGCACATCGTTTCAAATGTTCGAGCGGGCTCAAAAGCAAAAGGGAAAAATCTTCCCGGAGTGATTCGAGATATTCATCGGTTGCGTTTTGATCCGAGGAAACCATATCTAATTTCGGGAGACCACTTTAATGTGTTTTACCCGAGAAATCTTGGTGTGTTTTACTACGCCATGCTTGATCCAAGAAGTGCATTAGGGAAGAGTGATTGGGAAAATAGACAGCGTATATATTTACAAACGGTCGCGTATGCATTGGCAGCGTTTAAGAAAAATAAAGATTGTACCACTACCATTGTTCCTGTTGGTTCGAACGCTGTGTCGTGTGTAAATATCTACCACTATCCTTCCGATGCTCTCTACGGAATTCTTTTTGCGCTTGCAGCGCTCGAAGATAACTCTTTCTTTCAGAAACGTTATCCCTTTGAATCTGAAAATAGTTTTGGACTTGAAACCAAAGAAGCAGCTTCGAGTCTTATTTTTGAATATAAAGATTTACTCGTTGACCTCATAACGAAATACTATAAAAAGGTTTTTGATGAAAAAACAGGTCTTGTTCGGACAGACA
>SCVI01000037.1 GCA_004296925.1 Patescibacteria group bacterium
ATTTATAATCTCGTTAAAAACCACCGAGTCAATACACAATCAAAAGTGGATATAGAGAGTATAGCTGAAGCTCTATAATAGGTCAACCTTCCTTACCGCCTCTTTTCCACTCTTCAATTTTGGCATGGTTTCCTGAAAGGAGTACTTTTGGAACGGAGTGATTCTTCCCTGCCCATTTCAAAACTTCAGGTCTTGTATACACCTCGGAGCTTGCTACCCTCTCTTCCTCTATAGACTCAAACGAACCCAAAACCCCCGGGATTTGCCGTGATACTGCATCAATAACAACCATAGCTGGTAACTCGCCTCCTGTAAGCGTATATGAACCGATGGAGATTGGTTTTGCTTTAAGAATTTTCTGAACCCTCGCATCAATACCTTCATAGTGTCCGCATATCAACACTATGTTGGACCTCGTAGGTCCAACATTTCTAGCGAGCGCTCTGGCATCTGTGTTGGTAAATTGTTTACCTGAGGCGTCAAAAAAATAAACTACACCTTTTTTTCTTCCAAGTGCTTTTTTAACCGCCTTCAAAAAAGGTTCTGCTTCAAGCACCATACCTGGGCCTCCGCCGTATGGTCTTTGGTCAACTCTATGCCATTTATTTTTAGTAAAATCGCGTGGATTATAAAATTTAACTTTAATCCACTTATCCTTAATTGCTCGCCCGATAATAGAAGCCTCAAGGTACGAAGTGAGTGCGTCAGGAAAAAGCGTCACTACATGAAATGTAATCGGAGATTTTTTCATTGAAATTTATACATCTATATCAAGAATGGTTCCTTTGCCATCCTCCCGGTTTCGTGGTCGAGGTGTTGTAGGAGCTTCTGGTTTTTTATTTCCCACTTTCTTTCCTCCACGTTCTTGATCGCGAGGTCTCTGAAATGGAAATCCTGTTCCTTCTGAAGGGTTGAGTGGACCAATTCGTATCATAGTAAAACTATACCTTAGGTTAGAAATATTAAAACACCCGCTGTTGCGGGTGTTTTTGTGAAACCCAAAAATACTAGAGTCGTAAATCTTCAAGCGCTTCATCAACTGAACGGGACGCAGATCCTTGTGGAGCTTCGCGTTGTACTTCAGGAGTTCTTTCAGAACTTCCTCCAAATGAACTACCTGATGGAGCGTTTGATGAAAAAGAACCACTACTCATTGGTCGCGAGCTTCCTGCGGGTTCATTAATCTTTAGGTTTACACGTGCGTTGTTTTTCATACCAACAACACGAAGAAGAATACGGACAGCTTTTGCCGTATTACCAGAGCGACCAATTACCTTACCCATATCTGCCGGATTTACATCGAGCGTGAGCAAAACACCCATTTCATCTACCTGACGATTTACTTTTACATCTGACGGGTTGTCGACAAGCATTTTGACGACGTATTCTAGAAACTCCTGATCCTGATAATTATCCATACGGAATATAGTGACCTGATAAAAAGAGCCAGTAATGACTTACTCTTCCAGTATTATGCGGAACCAGGGTTCGGTCAACCCCATAGTAAAGGTGATTTTGACGGAGCACTCCGTCGTCTTTGGTAATAGCTATAGGTACACCTTTTATACTGAGCAATGTATACTCATTTCTAGATGCAGTCGCCACCCACAACGCTCATAATCTTTGGAGCTACCGGCGACCTCACGGTACGCAAAATCATACCGTCTCTCTATTTCCTTTTTGAAAATTCTCGTCTCCCTGCGAATTTCAGTGTCATTGGTGTTTCAAGACGCGACATGTCGGGTAACGCATTTCGTGATTTTGTTGCCGGAGTACTTACTAATTCATCACGTGGGAATTTAGATTACAGAAGTTTGGATCGTTTTCTCGATATTTTTACGTACAGCAAAGTTGAGTTCCAAGAAGAGGCAGGTTACCAAGAACTCGCGCGAACTCTCGACATGCGTGATCGTTCTCACGGAAAAACAAACCGACTTCTCTATATGGCAGTTCCTCCCACTATCTTCCCTACCATCTTTGCGCACAGCGGTTTCAAAAAAATTATTGAAGGTGGCTCAGTGGGAGGACTCCTCGCAAGAGTCATAGTTGAAAAACCATTTGGTGAAGATGCCGCGTCTGCACAATCGCTCGAGCAATTACTCTCCACTTGTTTTACAGAAGATCAAATTTACAGAGTCGATCATTACTTAGCAAAAGATATTCTCCAACAAATTGTTGACTTTCGTTTCGCAAATAATCTTTTCGAAGAAAGTTGGGACAAAGACGCTATCGAATCTGTTCACATTCGTTTATGGGAAACATTAGGAATTGAAAAACGAGGAAATTTTTACGATAAGATAGGGACGTTCAAAGACGTAGGTCAGAATCATATGCTGGAAATGCTTGCTCTTGCCACTATGGATGCACCAAAAAGCTTCGATGCTCAAGACTTGAGAGCAGAAAGAATTAAAGTGCTTCAAAAACTTCGACCTCCTCAGGAAAAAGACATGGCAACTCATGCATTTCGTGCGCAACATGAAGGATATAGATCTATTGAGGGCGTAGACCCAAACTCAACTACAGAAACATACTTTGCTGTTCGAGCAGAGATTGACTCTCCTCGATGGAGCGGGGTTTCTATTTTTTTAGAATCTGGAAAACGTATGCATGAGGCACGGAAAGAAATTATTGTTACGTTTAAAAAACCATTTCAAAACACCATCACCTTTCGCATCGAACCACGCGAAGAAATGATAATTGAGTTTATGTCAAAGAAGCGAGGAATCTTTGAGGAAGGTAGAAAGAAACGGGAGTTTCGGTTTTCTCTTCACGAAATGGATGCAGGAAAGCAGTACCTAGCAGAGTACGGAAAAATGATTATTGAGGCAATTGAAGGTGATCAAAAGCTTTTCTTAAATAAAGAAGAAGTAGCTGCCGCGTGGCATTTTACCGACCCTATTATAAATGCTTGGAAAAAGAACCTCGTCCCCCTTGCTTCGTACGTTCCCGGAAGTGACGAAGCAATCCATTCTTTTACTCAAAACCCAAATATGCTTTAATCAAATTAATATCCAATTTACATATCGATATGAATAAAGAACTCGCGATAGTTGGACTTGGGAAAATGGGTTCCAATATGGCACGCCGAATGATGGAAGAAGGTTGGCATGTTGTTGGTATCGATAAGAATCCAGAAACTGCGAAAGCTCTTGAAGCCGAAGGAATTAAAGCAGTCGATTCATACGCTGAAATGGCAACTGCTATGAAGCAAAGAAGAATTGCGTGGCTCTTGGTACCTGCAGGCGAAGCAGTGGATGAAGCACTATTTGCTCCAGGAGGTATTGCAGAGTCCTTTTCTGAAGGAGATGTGGTGATTGATGGTGGAAACTCTTTTTATAAAGACTCTGAACCACGCGCAAAGAAACTTGCAGAGAAAGGTATTCACTTCATAGACGTTGGTACATCTGGTGGGCCTGCTGGCGCGCGAAATGGAGCGTGTCTCATGATTGGAGGTTCGCGTAAAGGTTTTGAAAGTATTGAAGAACTCTTCAAAGATTTTGCAAAAGAAAACGGATACCAATTCTTTGAAGGAGCTGGAGCAGGACATTTTGTAAAAATGGTTCATAACGGTATTGAGTACGGGATGATGCAAGCCTTAGGTGAAGGATTTGAGATTATGGAAAAATCGGACTACAAACTTAACCTTACGCGAGTAGCAGATATTTATAACAACGGCTCTGTCATTGAATCTCGCCTCGTAGGATGGCTAAAAAAAGCGTTCGAAGAAAGAGGTGAAAATTTGAACGGAGTATCAAGTACGGTTTCTCACACGGGCGAGGGCGAATGGACGGTTAAAACTGCGCGGGAAATGGGTGTTAATGTGCCTGTAATCCGCGAGTCGTTTGATTATCGAGTGCAGTCTGCAAACAATCCCAGATACACAGGGAAAGTGGTATCAGCGCTCCGCGAACAATTTGGAGGACATGATGTTAAAGAAAAATCCGCGTAATGCGGATTTTTTATTGCTTTGTTCGTTCGGTTCTAATCTCACCAATAATTACTCTTATAAGATCCCTGGCGCTTTCAACTGGACGAGGTTTGCCTTCCAAATGCCTCATAGGAAGCACATCTCTGAGTTCTTGTTCTAAATCTGAAAGAGTTGGCGTAGGGCGAACCTCAAATGCCATGTAAGTTATGCAGCGGGAGTTTCCTCTGCTGGAGTTTCTTCTGCTGGATTTTCTTCAGCAACTACTGATTCAGCAGGTGCCGCCTCTTCAACAGGAGTTTCTGCTACTTCAGCGGGTGCTACCGACGCAGCCTTTACTTCTTCAGCTGGAGCTTCTTTTACGATAGGAGTTTTCTTTCCAAGTACGTTAACCTTCTTACCTTCTATAACTCCCTTCGTGATGAAAAGATTGTTTACAGTTCCTGAAAGCTGAGCGCCTTTTGAAATCCAGTGTTTTGAGCGTTCCGCATCAATAACAGTGTGTTTAGTTTTTGGATTGTGTGAACCTAAAATCTCAAGCGGATTACCTGCCTTTGGACTTCTCTGTTTCTCAAGTACAACAATACGGAATGATGGATCATTCTTGCGACCGACGCGCTGAAATCTGATTGTAAGCATAGGAGAGACTCTACCAAGAAAGCACCAAAAGGTCAAAGATATTAGAACCCTGGACCATCACGGCGCCCTATATCTTGCTCCATGTGATACATTTCCATGCCAGTTAAATTGTGCCGTCTTTGAAAGTCTTTCAGCAATCGACGACGCGCTGGTATAGTAATCTCCCCTAAATTTTCAAACTTAAAAGGTGAAATAATTGGTAAAAAGAGACCTACTATCACATTACGCTGGGATAGCCGTTCCCGCTTCTTTTCTATACGCTTATGTGTTGCTTGGCGCAGTCTAAAAATAATAGATCGAACACGTCCTTGATACTGCCAGGTTCGATCTTCATCTTCCATATTTTCAAAGTAAAACAGAACTAACGCTATGTCAATATCTGTGCTATACTGCCACAAATGCCAAAGCATACTAAAAAGACTGCCGCTTCACATACAAAAAAGAAGGTAGAACCGAAAAAAACAAACCGAATAGAAACCGTTATTTCCGTTACCAGGAGTGGTAAAGGATTTCTTCTTGTGCCCGATGGCGACGTGGTGGTATTTCGTGAAAACTTAGGGGGTGCCCTTTCTGGAGACCTAGTGGAAGCATTGATTACTCCTCGCGGAAAAACGAAAATAGGTCGCGTGCTTAAAGTACTTGAAAGAAAAACAAATTCTTTTGTTGGCGACATTGTTAAAACTCCAAAAGGAATGATGTTACGTCCCGACGATGGTCGTGTATATTTTGACTTTTTAATTGTAGGGAGCAGTGGTGCTCCAGAAGGACACAAAGCAGTCTTGGACATTTTGGATTGGAACACTCCTACACCACAAGGAAACATCAGAACCGTCATTGGTCCTGCTGGTAATCATGAGGTGGAAATGCAAGCAATCGTTCTTAGTAAAGGATTCGAAAGCGGCTTTCCTGAAGCAGTCTTAAGAGAGGCGGAATCGTTGTATGAGCGCGCATGGGATGAAAAAGAAATAAAATCGAGACGCGATTTTAGAGAAACACTGACCTTCACCATAGACCCTGAAACTGCAAAAGATTTTGACGATGCAATTTCTTACGCACCACATCCTGATGGAAGTATGGAAATAGGTATTCATATTGCTGACGTTACCTATTTTGTACGACCCGGCACACTCATTGAAAAAGAATCCTATAAAAGAGCAACTTCTGTCTACTTGGTCGACAGAACCGTACCTATGCTCCCGCCACAACTCTCTGAAGATTTGTGCAGTTTAAAACCAGACGTAGACCGACTTGCCTTTTCAGCAATCTTTACAATAAAAAACAATAGAGTTGTTAGTGAGTGGTACGGAAGAACCATCATTCGTTCACAAAAAAGATTCACCTACGAGCAAGCTGACACTACACTCAAAGATGCATCGCTTCCCCTCCATACTGAATTAAATGCAGTCTGGAAATTTGCATCAAAACTTCGTACCGATAGATTTGAACAGGGCGCAATTATGTTTGGCTCTGACGAAATTAAACCTCTCGTTGATGAAAATGGCGTGGTTACGGGATTTAAACGCTCAGAATACACCGAGTCACACCAACTAATCGAAGAGTTGATGCTCCTTGCAAACCGTTCTGTTGCTACATTTGTATCAAAAAAATTAGGAGCTAAGAGCAGACTGTTTGTATATCGTATCCACGATGTACCTAACGCCGAAAAACTAGAAGAGCTTTCAGTATTCCTTAGAGCTATCGGCTACCAGCTTGAAAATCCTAACAAAGCAACAGGAAGAGATATAAATAAATTGCTCAAAGAAGTATCTGGTAAAACAGAAGAACGACTTATAAAAACAGCCACTATCCGTTCAATGGCAAAAGCCGTTTACACCACAAAAAATGTTGGGCATTACGGTCTCGCCTTTGAAAACTATGCTCACTTCACCTCCCCTATTCGTAGATACCCAGACACCATGGTGCATCGCATGCTCGCTAAAATATTGAATGGTGAGAAAGTGACTGATGACCCAGCTGAGCAAGAGCGAAGAGCTGTCCACGCATCAGAGCGTGAAGTATCAGCAGCTGAGGCCGAACGCGCAAGCGTCAAAATGAAGCAAGTCGAATACTTTGCCAACCTTATTGGCAAGGAACGAGAAGGAGTTGTTTCTGGTGTTACGGAATGGGGTATTTATGTAAGCGACAATGAAACTGCAGCTGATGGCATGGTTCGCCTCACAACACTCACAAACGACACGTATGAATACAACCCAAAAAAATATGCAGCTGTTGGATCAAATCCTACAAACATCATTCGTCTTGGTGATCCTGTTCGCTTTGTTGTAGAGCGCGCCGACCTAGAACAACACACGCTCGACTTCAGACTATTGATCTAAAAGGGGTCTGCGTTATCGAGAATGATGGTGGCTCTACAAATTAAGTGCCACAAACATCGCATAGTCGTACCTTCTTTCCGTGCGAGCATATAGCATTACATTCTTCACAAAACGCATGGTGGCGTAAATGAACACAGTAGACTGGATTTCTTTCTGACATAGTGAAAAAACATAAAGAGATTTAAATAAAGAGACTATTTGGGGTTATGTAAAAATTTCTGGGCTTATGCCCAGAAATAGAAACCGAAAAAATAGAAAGCAACAGCATTGATGATGCCCATCTGGCGAAGATCAATTGCTACTGCTTTGGTCATTAAAATAATGCTAACAAGCAGTTCAATGACTGTCAAAATTTTTACAATACACCCCTATCGCGCTTTGCTTGCAAAATTCGGTCTGCAGCTAAGACAAAAGATGAAAGTCTGTACGGTACGCCGTGCTCTTTTGCTGCCTTTGAAACAGAACTCCACGCAACACTCATAACTTCTTTTAGAAGATCATTGGTTTCGGTGCGTTTCATCGCTCTCCCTGTTTTTCCTTGAATCCATTCAAAATAAGACACAGTTACTCCGCCCGCATTTGCCAACACATCAGGTATCACTGGTATTCCTCTGTTTTCTAATACTTCATCTCCTTCTGTTGTGGTAGGACCGTTAGCAAGTTCTAGCACCACGCTAGCTTTTATTTTTTCAGCGATTTCTTTTGTAATAACTCCATCAAGCGCAGCAGGAATCAACACATCACACTCCATTGTCAGGACGTCATCCGCCTCCCCGAGCGTTACCCCTTCGGTCTGCAATTTACTTTCATCACACACAGAACCTTGGCAATACATGTCACGTATTGATTGTTTTTGATTTTTTATATGAATAAACACGTTAGGATCAATTCCCTTTTCACTCATTACAGACCCTTTTGAATCTGCAATCCCAACAATAATAAATCCTCGTTCATGCAGAAGCTGTGCCGCTGTTGCACCTGCATTTCCAAACCCGTGTACCGACACCTTCAATCCTTTCCCTTCAATATTTTTCTCAGCGAGATACGCTTCCAACACAAAAACACCACCCATTGCTGTAGCGGTATCTCTCCCAGGGGTACCTCCTAACGATAACGGCTTCCCTGTAAAAGTTGCGGGTGCACTTTTACCAATAATTTTTTCATATTCATCGAGCATGATGCCCATGATTTGTGCGTTCGTATACACGTCAGGTGCGGGCACGTCTATATCCGGCCCTAGGTGTTCATGCATCTCTCTCACAAACTCACGCGCAACAGTGTAGACTTCATCACTTGAATACTCCTTCGGATTAAACGTCACACCTCCTTTCCCTCCACCCATAGGAATATCAACAACCGCACACTTAATTGCCATCATTGCAGCTAACGCCTTTACTTCATCCAAATCAGCTTTAGGGTGAAATCTTATACCGCCCTTGTAAGGTCCACGCGCATTCGAAAACTGCACACGATACGCAGACAATTCTTGAGCCTTACCACCAAGAGTCACTTTCAATTTTTTCTCAATAATACGGTCAGGAGTTTGAAGTGCGTCTGCTTCCTTTTGAGAGAGGTTCAAGAGGTCACCTACTCTGGCGACGTTTCTACGATACTGATCAAATGGATTCATAATATATCCTCTACTATACTACTCGCGACTCGCGTCACGAACCGCTTTCGCTACTGCCGTCACCACTCCTTTATCAAAGACATCGGGGATTACAGTATCAACACTCGGTACCGCGACATACTCAGCAAGTGCGATGGTGGCAGCGCGTTTCATATGATCTGTAATTTGAGGAGCCCTAACATCAAGTACACCTCTAAAAATACCTGGATACGCGAGTACATTGTTTACTTGGTTAGGAAAATCACTCCTGCCTGTTGCTACCACTTTTGCTCCAGCCTCTTTTGCAACATCTGGCATAATTTCAGGTATTGGGTTTGCGAGCGCAAAAATAATTGGATGAGTTGCCATTTCACGCACCATGTCAGCTGTGAGCGCTCCACCAACACTCACTCCAATAAACACATCGCGCCCCACAATACCGTCTGCAAGTGAACCAGATACGTTAGTAACGTTGGTTGTTTCAAGTAATTTTTTCTTGATTGGAGTAAGGTCAGTTCTCTCTTTTGAAATAATTCCTTGACTATCAGCCACGATTATATCTTTTGCACCAAAGTTAAAAAGTGCCTTCACTATCGCTACTCCCGCAGCGCCTGCTCCATTCACAAGAATTTTAGCTGTTTCAAACGAACGGCCTGTAATTTTGAAAGCATTAATAATACCCGCCACTACTACCACTGCCGTTCCGTGCTGATCATCGTGCATCACTGGAATGTCTAATTCGTTTTTCAGTCGTTCCTCAATTTCAAAACAACGCGGAGCAGAGATGTCTTCCAAATTGACTGCACCAAATGAGCCGGAAATTTCTTTCACTGTTTGCACAAACACATCAATGTCTCGCGTTTTGAGTGCGAGTGGAAATGCATCAATATTGGCGAATTTTTTAAAAAGAGCGCATTTTCCTTCCATAACAGGAAGCGAAGCAGATGCGCCAATGTCGCCTAAGCCTAGTACCGCAGAACCATCAGTAATAACCGCCACCATGTTTCCTCGAGAGGTCACATCCCATACTGCGTCAGGGTTCCTTACTATTTCTCGACATGCTTCTGCAACGCCGGGGGTGTATGCAAGAGAAAGGTCGTACCGTGTATCAAGAGGGACCTTGGATGTTACTTCCAACTTACCTTTATGTTTTTTATGAAACTTCAATGATTCTTCATAAATATCCATACGTACATTTTACTTCGCGACTTTTACGGCCTCTTCTAATTTCACTGACAATACTTTTGATACTCCGTCATTCCCCATGGTGACACCATAAAGAATTCCAGCGCGCGACATAGTTTCTCTGTTGTGTGTGATGACGGCAAGTTGAGATTTTTTTGAAAGCGCCTCAACCATGTCACCGTATCTACGACTATTAGACTCATCGAGCGCGGCGTCGGTTTCATCAAGCACCAAAAATGGAGGAGGGTTAACCGATGACATAGCAAAAATAAGCGCAATTGAGGTAAGGGCTCTTTCTCCACCTGAAAGCATTACGAGAGATTTTACACGTTTTCGTGGAATTGAAAGTGAAATGTCTATCCCTGGCACGGTCTCTCCTGACTCCTCTTCAGATTCTGATTCTTCTCCAGGTGTTTCAATACGCCTTCTCACTGGTTCCGCAACGCGCACAAGAGCAGCTGTGCCTCCGTCAAACATCATTGCAAATAGTTTTGTAAACTCTGCATTAATTGCATCTATCCCATCTTTAAAACGAACACTAAGTTCTTGTTCAAGGTTTTGAATCAAATCCTTCAAAGACGCAGATGCGCTTTGTAGGTCTGCAAGCTCATGCTCCAAAAACGCCTCACGCTCAGAAGCGTCTTTGTATTCTTTAAGAGTGTCAGCACCAGCGCCTGTACCTGCTTCTTCAAGTCGAATTTTTGTTTTTTCCAGTTCGCGTTTCTCTGCTGATTGATGTTCACGTGACGCTTTTTCTTCAATGTGTTCTGCTTGATATCCCAGTATTTCACGACCTATGAGCATTCCTGCTTCCTCGAGTTCCCTCTCAAATTCCGCTCTTTCAAGCGAGAGTCTTTCTCGCTCAGACTGTTTCATGCTGAGGTTATGACGCACATCGCGTTCAGCTGAAGCAAGTTCAAAGAGTGCGCGTTCCTTATCGCGTTCGTTGTCTCTTGCGGCATCCAACTCAGCACGAATATTGTCTAACGAAGATGCGAGCTCTGTTTCTTTAATGGCAAGTGCTTTTTCTGACTCGCGCGCCTCATCACGCTCTGCCTTCAATGCGGTGATGTCTGATGAATCATGCGCGGAATCGGCGCTCAACGCACGAAAGCGTGCAAAAAATTCTTTTATGTAAGTAATAATTTCAGCAACAGATTTTGATTCCAAGCTTTGCATTGATTGCTCTCCCTCCTCTACGAGCTTAGTTATTTCCTGTGACGGAACGCTTGCGCTTTTGATGGTGCGTTCCATCCCTTCAATAGTTCCATCGAGACGAGACGCTTTTCGAAGTGCTTCGGCGCGTTCGCGTCGCACCGTGTCAAGTGCGGAGGAGACTTCAAAAATGACCGTGCCTCGCTTGTCCTCCGCAGAGTCAGCAAGCGAATGTTTCGCTTCTGCTACTTTTTGAGAAATGGTGTCGAGTTCTTTGTTGAGCGTTGTAAGTGAAGAATCGATTGAGTGTTTAGAAGTTTCCAAATACACCTCCTCTTGTTTAAAGTATGTACGAAAACGAATAAGTGCTGATGCGCGGAGCGCTTCAGCTTTTTCCAACTTTTCTACTTGTCGTTTTAAAAATCTCAAATGAGGTGCAATTTCCCTGCGAAGTGCTTCAACTTGCCGCATATTCTCATCTGTCTTTTCAAGTTTGCGCGTAGATTCCTCAAGTTTATATTGGTACGCTTTAAGACCAAGCGCATCCTCTAACATTTCTCTTCGCTCTCTTACCGAGGCCGAAAGAATTTTATCTGCTTCGCCTTGCGAAATAATATGGTGCCCCGTGGCTCCAATATTTGCACCTGCAAGCAACTCCATAATATCTTTGAGTCGGACCGATGAACCGTTCATTTTGTATTCGTTCACCCCATCGCGGTGAACAACTCGCTCAATTGAAACCTCATCAAAATCAATATTAAGAAATCGCGAAGAATTATCGAACACAATCACGACAGAGGCGCGGTTGGCACGAGGAGATGTGGGCGACCCATTCCATATCATGTCTTCACCACGTTTACCGCGCATCGATTTCATGGATTGCTCGCCTAAAACAAAACGAATAGCCTCAGCTACGTTTGATTTTCCAGAGCCATTAGGGCCAACAATGGAAACTATAGGTACGTTAAAATCAAACGAAGTTTTCTTAGCGAATGACTTGAAACCAGTAATATCGAGACGAACCAGATGCATGGTGCCTATTGTACTATTAAAAAAATAAAAGCTTACGCAAGCTCTTTTGATGAGGATATCCTTGGTGTCTATTTAGTATCTTTTTCCTTAAGTGCTTTAACTGCGGCCTGCTGTTCGGCCTCTTGTTTCGACTTTCCTTCTCCTTCAGCAACAAGGATATCGCCTACTGATACTGAAATAACAAAACGCTTATCATGATCTGGTCCGTCAGCTCGTACGGTTTCATATTTTGGGGTCATTCCATACTTTGCTTGTGCAAATTCTTGAAATGCACTTTTTGCGTCTCTCCATGCGCCTGTCTTTAACACTTCTGTAATACGAGGAAAGACGTGAGAAGCAATAAATGCGTCGGCCGCTTTGTATCCTTGATCCATGTAAAGCGCTCCTACAATTGCTTCAAAAGCATTCGCAAGAATAGTCGAACGGGCACGCCCTACATCTTTTGCTTCACCTCTCGAAAGTAACAAACACTCATTTACGCCAAGCTCTTCAGCGATACCCGCAAGCATCACTGCATTTACTAACGCAGCACGATAACTTGTGAGCTCTCCTTCGTTTTCCTCGGGATAAGCGCGATACAAATAATCAGTAACAGAAAGTTCAAGTACCGCATCCCCCAAAAACTCGAGACGTTCATTGTGCTCAGTTGGCCCGTTTCCGTTTTTTCCTGCTGCAACTCTTGCCTCATTCAAATATGAACGGTGCGTAAATGCAGTTTCAAGAAAACGAGCGTCCTTAAAAGAAACACCTGCTTTTTTCTCAAACGCTTTTATGGCATCGGTATGTGCAGTATCTACAGACATATTTTTTTGGCGGTGGCGACACCAGTTTCAATAACCGGCAGAAGATCATCGTAAAGCGAAATAGTACCCAATTCTTCTTCTGAAAACCAGCGTGCCTCTTCTATACCACCCACTTTTGTTACTATAAGGTTAGTTGGAGCGGTTGCGCATCCAAGGAAGTAGCCAACGGAACGTATAACTTTTCCTGTAGCCGGGTCGTGCGCAATGTACTCGTGTTCTCCTATTGGTTCAACCTTTTCTACTGACACACCAAGCTCTTCCTTAAGAGCCCTAAGTGCTGCATGTTCAGATAATTCACCCTCAATACATTTTGATTTTGGAAGTGTCCATTTTTTGAATGCATCAAGTACAAGTGCAACTTTAATCGCCCCCTCCTCTGGCGCAACAAGTAGAAGTCCTCCTAAATGTTCGTGCTTTAACGGGACAGTTTCTTTAAGTGCGTCATTTTTACCAGGACTTCCAATGGAACGATACACTGCGCCCAACACTCCGTTTACAAATTTTCCACTTGTGTCACCGCCGTATGCCTTTGCAAGTTCAATAGCTTCATTCAGTGCAACCTTAGGAGGGACTGCATTTTTATCTCCAAAAAGAAGCTCGTAAAGCCCTACGCGAAGCACATTCCTATCAATAGGAGCGATATTTTCAATAGGCCATTGCGGTGCAGAAACAGTTATCATCTGATCAATTTCTTCCTTTTTCGCGATGATTCCTAAGAGTAACCCTTCTGCGAAAGGTATGTCAGCATCACCATCAAGAAATTCTGAAGTATTTCTTAACAAAATTGCATGAGCTGCATCTCCTGTAAATGTGTTCGTTGAGTCACACTCGAAGAGTGTCTGAAGTACTTGAGATCGTGATAAATGTCGTGAAGCCATTATGAGAATAGGTTAGAGGGAATAGATTGTATGGTTGAGTAGAATAGGAAGCACAGACTACAGGATAGCAAAAAATAACCCGCGTGAGCGGGGTTATTCTTTTTCTGTTTTTTTCTTAGCAACTTTTTTAGGTTTTGCTTCAGCTTTTACTACCTTTTTTGGCTCTTCAGCTTTTTCTTTCGTTGGCCCAGAATCCTTTTCGCGTTGTTTTAGTGCTTTTCGTCTGCGTTCCAATCGTGCCGATACTTTATCCATTACTGAACGACCACGGTATAACGTGCCATCCAAAAGCGCTCGGTGGCGAGGGTGCTTGGTGCCGTCTTTAGACTCTGTTAATTGAGTCTTTTTGAGGGCGTGATGTGAACGTCGGTTACCCGTATGGGCCCGCGTGTGTCTCATTCGTACTACCATTCGCTCGAAGATACCAGAAAACCCGCAAAACAGCAAGAATTTTAACTTTCCACACTAAGAGAAAGGTATAAAACCTTTGTACTACCTAATTTGGATAAACAGCTCTTTCTGATTGATTAAAGTTATATTCATCCTCTCTATTTACATGACGCTCATGCTCGATACGAGAACTATTGTTTATAAGATAGAAGGTCGTTGCTAAAGCAAGTAATCCTCCAACTGCGGACATACTTTTTGTTATCGCTGCCGATAACCCCACCCCGGAGAGCGCTATTCCACTCACGCTAAAACCTAACGCTGTAAGGATAGCAATAATACCAACGGATGCTGTTCGTCCCGCTCTTTCTGAAAGCATTACCTTTGTTGCCTCTATCGCACTTCTTGGAGGAATATATTCTCCTTCGTGTGTTTTTGACATAAAAATACTACCCGCAGGTAGTATTTAATAATAACACTTAAGGAGTGTTTTGTCAAGTTCCTCTTTATTTCATCGCCTCAGTGAATTCTTTCAAAACACTCTCTGTTGCCTCAGCAAGAGCGTGCACTAATTCTTCTTGATTAAATTTTGTACGGAAGAATCCTGCAACTGCACTTAAGTCTGGTTCTGTACCAGGGGCAAGTCCTTCACCAAACTTTGCAAGCTCTTCTTTATCTTCGTCAGAAAGGCGTTCGCCAAGACTGACCAAAAGGTCTGCTGCGATTGCTTCCATAAGATTTTGTTCTACTTCTTTTCTTTCTTCGTCAGGAACGCGAAGATCGTTCAATGTTTCATCAACCTGTGCGTAAAGTGCCACTACCCTATCGGCCAACGCTTGGTCGACTGGTACATCAGGAAGCTGGTCATCTTGGTCAGTCATGAAGAAATAGTACCATCCATGATTCGAGAAAGAAATGTCTTACGGTGGAATGGTGACACCCCATAAGCATGAAGAGCTTCTATGTGCGCTTTCGTACCATACCCCTTATGCGTTTCAAAACCATATCGAGGTTCATCTTTTGATAACTGAACCATAAAGCGGTCCCTCGTTACCTTGGCAGCAATGGACGCGAGCATAATGGCAGGTACTAACGCGTCTCCTCCTATGATGGTTTCTTGTTCATACTCTTCGGGGGCTTTAAGAGATCCATCGAGATACACTTTGCCCTCGAAAGGATTTGGCATAAGCTTACGAACGCCTTTAGCGAGCGCGTTAGAAATTGCGAACGAAATACCTTTCTCGTCTATTACTTCGGCACTTGAAAGACATACCACTGCGCGAACCGTACCTACCTTCATCTCTTCTTGAAGACGTAGAAAAAGCGCTTCTCTTTTTTTCTCTGAAAGTTTCTTTGAATCGTTAAGTCCAGGAAATATCGACGCGAAATCAAACGTCTCAGATACCGCAACTACTCCAACCGCCACGGGTCCCGCAAGAGGCCCTCTTCCTGCTTCATCAATTCCTATAATTGTCTTCATATAAAAGGTTCAAAAGTCTATCCTAGCGTTTACCACCCAATCAACATTATAATGTCTTCAATGTCGTCTCAATTCTCGCACCTCTCAGCCCACAGTCACTATTCACTCCTTGATGGCATTGTGCAAATAGAAGCACTTGTAAAGCAAGCAATGTTTTACGGCATGCCCGCTGTGGCACTCACAGACAGAAACCATTTATATGGCGCAATCGATTTTTATAAAGAATGCGCAAAATCTGGAATTAAACCAATAATTGGAGTTGATGCCGACGTTTCAATTGACGAGGTTAACACGCGACTCGTTTTTTTAGCTGAAAATAATGAGGGCTACCGCAACCTATTAAAACTGGTGTCCCACGCACAAATTGATACTCCTCCTAGAGGAGAAGAACGAGGACTGATTAGAAACCTGCATATCGAAAAATATCACGAGGGTGTCATTGTTCTTATTCCAGACACAGCACTTACTCTCCAAAATGCAGGGAAACTTTCAAAAACACTTCGAAGTGTATTTGGCAACGACAATGTATTTGCACGCCTCGGCTGGAATGGCGGAAGAGAACAACAGATACGCATAAAAGGTATTGCGACCGCACTCCAGCTTCCACTTGCAGCGTCGGATGATACCTACTATCTAAAACCAGAGGATAGAGAGATAAGAAATATCGTACGAAAAATTGCTACACCGGGTGTTGCTCCTCAAGAGGAAGATTATGCATTCATAAGTCGAGATACAGCGTTTGACAGATATCGCGATTTCCCTGACGCTCTTCAAAATGCGAGCGATATTGTTGATCGAGTGTCAGTCACTCTAGAGCTTGGATCATGGGTATTCCCAAAATTTTCAATTCCTGAAGGTGCCACATACGAAAGCGAGCTCGACGCAGCAATACTTCGAGGAATTAAAGATCGGGGCATAGAGCACACTGAAGAAGTAAAGAGGCGTATTGCATACGAAATGAGCATCATTAATGAGAAAGGTTTTGCCCCATACTTTTTGACCGTTTCAGACCTCCTTGGATACGCGAGAGAAAACGGAATTCTTACCACCACACGAGGTTCTGCTGCTGGCTCACTTGTCTCATATCTCACCGGTATTACGAACGTAGACCCAATGTTGTATCAGCTTCCGTTTGAGCGCTTCCTTAACCCAGAAAGACCATCTGCTCCCGATATCGATATGGACTTCGCCGATACCCGTCGCGATGAAATGATTCGCTATGCACGCGAAAAATACGGAGAATCAACGGTGGCACAAATAGGAACATTCGGCACCATGATGGCGCGTGCCGCTGTTCGCGACATTGCGCGCGCTATGGGATACCCCTACGGCGTGGGCGATAGAATTGCAAAAATGATTCCGCTTGGTTCGCAAGGTTTTCCTATGACTATTGAACGAGCTCTTGAGATTGAAGAAGATTTAAAAAAGTTATACCAGTCCGATGAAGATGCGGAAATAATTATTAACGCTGCAAGAAAAGTCGAAGGTAACGCACGACACATTTCTATTCATGCGGCAGGCATAGTTATTGCACCATCTGCAGCATCTGATTATGTTCCAGTGCAATACGACCCATCAGGAACTGCAATCATTACTGAGTACGACATGCATGCCGTTGAAGATGCGGGTCTTCTTAAATTCGACTTCCTCGGACTTAAAAACCTTTCCATTTTAGGCGACTCAATTCAACGGGTTCAAAAACGAAAGGGAGAAAGTATTGATATTGAAAACATTCCGCTTGATGACACGAAAGTATTCGAGATGCTAGCGCGAGGCGAAACCGAAGGAGTATTCCAGCTAGGGGGCGCTGGTATGACGCATTATCTAAAAGACCTGCAACCATCGTCTATTCACGATATCAACGCCATGGTGGCACTCTATCGCCCTGGACCTATGATTTCCATACCTGAATACATCAGACGAAAGCATAACCCTCAGCTGGTCACATACCTCGATCCTCGAATGAAAGAAATATTAGAGCGCTCATACGGCATCATTACTTACCAAGATGACGTGCTTTTGATTGCTATCCACCTCGCTGGCTATACATGGCTCGAAGCTGACCAACTCAGAAAAGCAATGGGTAAAAAAATACCTATTGAAATGGAAGCGCAAAAAGAAAAGTTTATCGCGGGCTGTATTGCAAAAGACGCGATGAAAAAAGAGAAGGCGGAAGAATTGTGGAAACTCATTGAGCCGTTTGCTGCGTACGGGTTCAACAAGGGTCACGCGGCTTCGTACGGAAAAGTGGCATATCAAACGGCGTACATGAAGGCACACCATCCTGAGGACTACATGGCGTCTCTTCTAAGTGCCGACTCGGGCGACACCGATAAAATTTCCGAACACGTAGCGGAGTGTGAACGTATCGGCATTCGCATACTTCCTCCTGACGTCAATGAATCGTTTGAATCATTTACCGTCATCGCTCAAGGGATGATTCGTTTCGGTCTTTCAACTATCAAGAACTTTGGAGAAGGTGCCGCAGAAGCGGTTATTGAAGAGCGGAATAAAAAAGGAAAATTTGTTTCCATTGGTGATTTTCTTTCGCGAGTATCTGCTCAATACATAAACAAACGTGCCCTTGAATCGCTTATTCGAAGTGGTGTTTTCGATTCGTTCTCAGACAGAGGTGCATTAGTAGCAAACTTAGAAAGACTCATTGAATTTTCAAAAGACTTATCAAAAGAATCTGATGGACAAAACTCGCTCTTTGGTATTTCAAAACTCCCTAAAGATATTACTCTAGAACCCGCTCCCCCTTTGCCTGCAATGGAAATGCTGAAATCTGAAAAAGAGCTTTTGGGTATTTATGTTTCAGGACATCCTATTGATCAATTTAAAAACGAACTAAAAGACTATCCTCGTTCAGTAAAGAATGCGCTTGCTGAAGAAAGAAATGGTTATCCACTCACTGTAGGTGGCGTTGTTGAAGAAGTTAAAACGATTCTTACTAAAAAAGGCGATAAGATGGCCTTTGTTACCGTTGCAGATAAAGACGGCTCAATTGAGTCGGTAGCCTTCCCTGAGGCCTATAAACTGGCAAAAGATATACTGATTCCAGGTCAATGTGTCATTCTAAAGGGCAAGCTCTCCAAGAGAAACGGGACACCCTCAATACTCATAGATAAAGTGAAAGCTCTTGGATAGAGTGGTAGAATCAAAAAATGTCTGAAAACGAACTACTAGAACATAAGCGACACACTCTAGCCCATCTTCTTGCGGCGGCAGTTATGAAGTTGTGGCCAGACACTAAGCGAACTATCGGTCCCGCAATTGACAATGGTTTTTATTTTGACTTTGAATTTACGCATCCACTCTCTGAGAAAGATTTTGGAAAAATTGAAAAAGAAATGCGAAAACTCTTGCCGACGTGGACTTCGTTTGAGCGAAGTGAGCTAACTTCTGATGAAGCTAAAAAAGAGTATCCAAATAACCAATACAAACACGAACTCATTGACGAATTTACTGCTGACGGCTCAAAGGTAAGTTTCTACAAATCAGGAGAATATTCGGACCTTTGCCGTGGTGGACACGTAGAAAATCCTAAAGAAGAAATTGCGTCAGATTCCTTTAAGCTAGACAGGATCGCAGGAGCTTACTGGAGGGGCGACGAGAAAAACCCAATGCTGACTCGCATTTATGCACTCGCTTTCGATACAAAAGAAGAATTGGATCAGTATATTGCAATGCAGGAAGAAGCGCTCAAACGTGATCATAGAAAACTTGGAAAGGAACTTGATCTCTTCACATTCTCAGATCTTGTAGGTTCTGGACTTCCCTTGTTTACACCCAAAGGAACCGTGCTTCGCGAAGAAATACACACATTCTCACAAGCATTGAGAACTTCGAGAGGATTCCAAAAAGTATGGATCCCCCACATAACGAAAACCGATCTATATAAACGTTCGGGACATTGGGACAAATTCGGAGATGAATTATTTCTCGTCAAAAGCCAAGAGACGACTGACGAGTTTGTATTGAAACCAATGAACTGTCCACATCATACTCAAATATACGCAGGCAAAAATCGCAGCTATCGCGACCTCCCTCTTCGTTTTCTTGAAACTACTGCAGTGTATCGTGATGAAAAAAAAGGAGAGCTTTCAGGACTTTCTCGAGTACGATCCATAACGCAGGACGATAGCCATGTGTTTTGTCGACCAGACCAGATTGAAGTGGAGTATCAAGCAATCATGAATATGGTTGTGGAATTCTATAAAGTTGTGGATATGAAATTCCGAGCTCGCCTTTCTTTCCGCGATTCACAAACTCCTGAAAAATATTTTGGAGAGGAATCGCTCTGGGATATGGCTCAAGAAAAACTTGAAACTATCGCAAAAAGTGGCGGATTCGAATATTTTATTGCTAAAGGTGAAGCCGCATTCTACGGACCAAAAATTGATTTCATGGCAACAGACGCACTTGGACGTGAACACCAACTTGCAACAGCACAGTTAGATTTCGTTCAGCCTGCGCGTTTTGAACTTACATATACCGATAGTGATGGAACAGAAAAAACTCCCGTCATGATTCACCTTGCTATTGCAGGTTCACTTGAACGATTTCTGTCGGTGTATATAGAGCATACTGCTGGCGCCTTCCCGCTTTGGGTTGCACCAGTTCAAGTAAAAATACTTCCTGTTTCAGAAAAGCATAATGAATATGGAGCTTCTGTTTTTGCTACGCTCAAAAATGCTGGTATTCGTGTTGAGATTGATGATGCGAACGAATCCCTCGGAAAGAAAATCAGAAATGCCAAAAAAGAAAAAATTCCTTACCTCTTTGTAATTGGAGATAAGGAAGTAGAAGCTGGAACTGTATCGGTAGAAAACAGAGATGGTTCAGAAGGAGCGCAGGAACTTTCAGTAATTGTAAAATCTCTGCAAGAAAAAATTATTGCCCGTTCCTAATCTTTGCTAGGAGAATATCGCCCTCATTTTTAATCTCTTCCCTGTCTTCAATTCTTAAATTTGGACTATTAATGAGTCGGCCTGCTGCGTTAATTCTCTCAACAATGTCGGGTGAGCTTGGGTTTTCTATAATACCCAAAAAAGCACGTCTTACTCTTTCAAGAAAAGTAGGATAATCTTCTTCAAGTAGTGATTCTTTACTCATACAACCTCCGGCACGTCTTGATGCTTTAAAACAATTTCAGTATTTTTGAATAATAGCGACACTGCGGAATAACTGCAAATATAGACAATGACACCAAATCACTCTCAATACAGTTCGCGTAACTCTCAAAAACACCAACGATACAGTGCACACACGGTCTAGTATAATTATGCTATAGCATAATTATACTAGACCGTGAAGAAGTATAGTTTATTGAACGCGGCGTTATACAGACACTAGCTAATCAGCCAACTACTTCAAATGCTTGAGCAAGAGCGAGCTTTACACCAGTAAATGGTGAGCTATAGACAGCGTCGAGCGAATGAGTGAACACTGTTACCAATCGAGCGAGCTCGTCGTCAGTTATCTTCTTTGCCGCTTCGGCAAGCTCTAGGTCTGACGGTGTTTTATTATCATGACGTGCTCTGTAAAGAGTATCCAAGACGGTTGCGGTTGAGGTCATTAATGATGTTGGACGAACGCCATCATGTTCAAGTGAGCGTATTATGCTGAACGCAGATGTTCTGTCGCCCTTAAGTACCGCCTTAGCAAACGCGCTTGCTACGGTATCGTCTATCGTAAATTCTTTTACTTGTGGCAATACCTCTGAAATTGAGATTGTATCTTCTTTAGAAGAAGTTACTTTCTTAGGATTCTTGTCTACAAGTTGACTAAAGCGCTCTGCAGTAAGCATGATCCAACCGTTTTCACGAGGAATAGTTCTTACCGCTTCGTTCAAAATTTCTCCAAAGAATAAGAGGGTCTCTGCTCTGTCTGACGAATATTCAGACGCGAGCAATACAGATTCAGGAGACATTAATACTCCTGATGCGTGAGCACGAGATTCAATTACATCAGCAATCGCTGGAATACCGTCGACAGCTTTCACAGCAGCTACTGAAATATCTGCTTGTCTTGCAATCGGCTCAGTTTTTATAGCCAAAGGAGCTGGAGTAATAGTAAGTGGTGTAAGAGTTTCGGTTTCGTATCGAGGAGCAACACTTGCATCATTTTGCGAGAAATCATCTCCATGCGACACAGTAGATGGATACGATGTACCGTACATGTGTTCGCGTGTTCTTGAGTGATTACCTGAATTGTTATTATTTGCTACAGGGAGGTTGTTGAAACGCGAATATAGATATCGTATTCCTCCTCTGCCAGCTATAGCGTACGCAATAATTGCAGCAAAAAGTCCTATAGCGAGCCAGAACAAGACCGTAAGAACAGGGCCAGCAGCAAAACCAGTGTAAGGAATTTGTGCTAACGAGACGAACGCCAATGGTTGGTTGATAGGTTGTTTGTAGAGCACTACATTTGGTGGATTGTATCCCCCACCACAATTACTCGTACATCCAGCAGTACCTACAGTAACCGTTGCAGAACAATTCACCGTCCCCGAAGGACCTGTAAATGTTCCAGTAAACGTAGTGTCTGATGAAGGGAATACTTCAGCGGATCCAGACGATACTGGTGAAACAGCGCCAACTCCACCAGTAATTGTTCCTGATGTTGCGTTTACTGATGTCCACGACACATTAATACTTTGTCCTGATGTGATTGATGTTCTTGAAAGCGAGATGGTACATGCAGGTCCTGATGGTGGTACGACTGTAACTATTGTTTGGCATGTTGCAGTATCACCGAAAGAATTGGTAACCGTCATCGTGTAAGTGCGTGTACTTGGAACAGATACCGCAGTAGATCCTGATGCAATTGGAGTAATGGCACCAACAGAATGATTGATGGTCGCAGAAACAGCGTTTGTGGTTGTCCAAGAAAGCGCTGATGCATCTCCAGCTAACACCGATGAAGGATTTGCTGAAAGTACGCATGAAGGAGTTGGGTTTGGAGTCACCGTAACTGTAGAACCACACAATACGCTACCTCCCGGACCTGTTGCAGTCAGACTGTAGGTATGAGTTCCTACACCCAAGTGTGGTGAAAAATTATATGAACCAGAAAGTGCGAGTGGTGTTGGAATTGCCGGCGACGCAGTAGTAGGTGTGATAGTTATAGAAGTCGCATTGGTGGTAGTCCACGAAATTGAAGATTTAGAAAGATCGAGTGAACACACTGGCACAGAGCTTGTGGTTACAGTTATAGTTTTCTCACATGTGACGGTCCCACCTGCGCCGGTGGCGGTGAGTGTATATGTTTTAGTAACAGAAGGCGCCACAATAATTGCACCGTTCGCAACCGAAACTGTCCCAACTCCCTGATTTATTGAAATCGTACTAGCATTTGTTGTAGTCCATGCCAATGTGGATGAACCTCCAGGAGAGATAGTTGAAGGTGTTGCGGTTAACGTACAGCTTGGAGCAGATGGTAGTGGATCAACGTGAATTGTTCCCTGACAAATAACAGAACCGCCAGCGCCTGTTGCAGTAAGAGTATAGGAATGAGTACCAACACTGAGAACTGGGCTAAACGCGTAACTACCATTCAAACCTGGAGACGGAACTGTTGGTGAACCCGTGGTTGAAACAATGGTAACTGAAGAAGTGTTTGTAGTAGCCCATGAAATGTTCGTTGCAGAAAAATCAAGGGTACACACTGGCACTGGTGGTGGTGTGACAGTTATACCTTGCGCACAAGTTACGGTGCCGCCAGGACCTGTTGCTGTAAGTGTGTACACTTTCGAACTAGTAGGAGAAACAGATGTTGAACCGTTTGCGGTTACTCCACCAATGCCTTGGTTAATACTTACCGATGAAGTGTTTGTGGTCGTCCAAGAAAGTGTTGAAGAACCTCCAGTGGTAATCGCAGTTGGATTAGCTGAGAGCGTACATGTTGGAGCAGGTTGCGGTGTAATTGTTACCGTAACAGCACAAAGCACGCTACCACCAGGACCTGTTGCAGTAAGGTTATAGGAATGAGTTCCTGAACCGAGCTGAGGCACGAAATTATATGAACCTGAAAGCGCTTGAGGAGAAGGGATAGCTGGTGAACCTGTTGGAGAAATAATCGTAACTGACGTTGCGTTTACAGTACTCCAAATCAATGTGTCTTTAGAAAGATCTGCGGAACACACTGGTGTTGGTGGTGGAGTAACAACAACTGTTTTCTGACAAACAACACCGCCGTATGCTCCATTTCCAGTAAGTTTATATGTAGTAGTTACTGAAGGTGACACCACCTTGGTACCTATAGTTGGAACACTACCAATACCATTATCGATAGATGCGCTAGAAACAAATGCCATACTCCAACTCAGCGTTACCGATTCACCTTGATTGATAGTGCTGCCAGGTAGAGCCTCTAGAGTACATGAAGGAGTTGGGTCGTAACCGCCGCCACCGCCGCCACCGTCAAGATTTGGGTGGTACAGATCATTATTGAAACCACCGCCACCAAACCAAATTGTGACATTGCCACAACCACCGCAACTAGCAGATGCATCCGCAGAAATAGAGGAGTCGTTAAATGAGACCGATGCGACGTCGAGTGTTACCCATGCTGCTCCTACAAAAAGAGCGACGAAGGCGATGCTCAAGAATGCTGTTTTTTTAATAGTTTGGAATTTCATAAATATATTATTGGGTCAATGGTTCTTCGTATAAAAATTCTGCATGCACCACATATCGTTTCGTTTTCTCCTTACCGAATGAATCGCAGGTAACAAGAGTAAGTGTTTGCGCGCCACCACCAATTTCAATTGATGCGGTATCAACGTCAACGTAATCAATCGACACTGCGCGGTAATGATAACGGATTGTCTGTGAAGAAACGATGATAGCGTCACCAGGACGAACATTTTGTAGACCGTTAAAGGCTTTAAATGCCTGATTGCGAACAACCGGCAAATAACTTTGATGACCAAAAATAAACATCCCTGAATTCTCACCTAAGAGTGCTGAACCAGGGTAACGAACCGCCCCCTTAAGAAGGGCGGTATCGAGAGATGTAATATCTTTTTGAGTTGGATTATTCACCGAAATATCGATACCAACTTTTGGAATAACGATTCGTTGCGGCATATTTGCTACTGATTGAGAAGCAGTGTAGGTGGTCTCTGCTCGTGTGAGAGACGTGTTTGTTGTAGGCTCTGATGCAAGTGGCGCTGAAGCGCTTAGTGTAACCGTAGATGCATTTGCCACATTTGTATTTTGAGCTGTAGAAGATTCAGGAACAAAATCAATCACAAAAAGAACTACCGCGATGACAAAAAATGTAATCAAAAAAACAACCAAGAATGCCCACGGCTTTGTGCTTACTGCGTGATTTTTGAATTGGTGCTTAAGCATGATTCTTTTCATATTACATCACAAAATATCATTTGTCAAGTGCCCTTATTGTCTTGCTGGAACTGCAGAAGGCAGGTCTTCCCTTCTCACTCTTAACACGTCTGGTACACCGTTATTGTTGGTATCAACTAGCACAAGCGGGATAGTTGGATCTTCTGGATTTACAACGTTTCCAGGACCATTAATAAGTTCTTGCCACTGAGCCTCACTTCTTACCTGTATACTTCTACCGCTTGGAGATTCTATATACGGATGTGAGAAATGTCCCGCTCTGTGACCGCCCGGCGTGTTTTCAATACTCATACACCAATACGAAGTTCTGCCTGTCACAGGATCTGTGTAGGTCATAAGTACAAAACGAAGTTCTGGTGGAATATTTCCTTGGTAATTTGGAATAAGAATACTTTCAGTGCCACGGCGGTCTTCACCTAAAATAAGGTCACGCACTCGTTCTTGTGCCTCTGCCAATGACATACCTCGTTCATCAAAAATCAAGTATGCGTTCGTTGGTACATCGCACGATCCTCCTCCTGGACGAGGGACACAGATAATTGGTTCGCGTCTAAGATACACCTCTGTAGGTGGACGTGGTGGTGGCACTACCTCAACAGGTGGCGGCACTACGACTACACTTTCTGCTGGAGGCGGAGTAGGTCGTAAAATAATCTCATCGCCCACCTGCATAAAGTTATTACACTCATCAGCTCGAAGAATTGTGATGCGATGAAGTACGCCCTCTGAGTCTTCAGCAGTAAAATAAAATCGTTCAGCAGGATACGTCACGATCGCAGTACGAGCTCCTGGAACCGAAACGCGAGAAGTATCGAGAAGGAAATCTTTTTCACCAACACCAAGAACGCTTCTGTTACCACCTAACATCCATTCACCGCTCTGACGTGGTCCTATTTGGATCATCTCAGGATTTGCTATACCTCTTTGTGCATAAAGTGCAGCAATGAATTCGTCTCTAAACTCTGGTCGCATACCACCCCTGACAGCACCGTCAGCAGCACTTTGAATGTGCGCATCATCAAATGCTTCAATGCGAGAATTTGCGAATGGCTCGCTGCCGAGTCGAGAAACTACATCCGGTTCGCTTTCGATTTGAGACGCCGCATTTTCAGCAGTATCGGCTGGCGATACAAAGTATCGTCTTCCTTCTATCTCACCTTGCGTGTTAAATCCACGAGAATTAGATCCTGATGAATATTCCGATTCAGAAGGAACAATGAATGTGTGCGTACCATCTGACGTTACAGGTAACTCAGCTGCCATAGCATTCTTAACTCCAAAAAATTCTTCAACAATTTTACCTCCTGCACCGTCTATAAGAAACGAGTTCCCAACAGCGTTGCGAATACCTAAATCGTTTACAATCTCAGTTGCAACACTGTGCCCGAGTGTGGCACCAGCACCAATACCAAGCGCACCACTCACTGCAAGTCGCGCATATCTCCCATTTCGTATTTCTACATAGCGCGATTTAAGAAGATTCCAATTGTTCTTTTCAAACTCTTGAAGTGATTGTCCTTCCTCGCGTGCTTGTGCTTCGAGTACTTTTGAGTCCGCGATTTTTTGGTCTGCTCCGCGATTATTAAAATACCCAATTATTTTTCCAAGTTTTCTTGGAGCCTTTTTTCCAAGTGCGAGTTGGACACCGATACCTACTACAGCACCTACCGCAAATTTAACAGGCCCAACAACAGCAGCTACGGTTGGCACAGCAACCGCATATTTTTGCGCGTGCTCAACCATACCAAGCTTTCCTGACCATGCACCCAAAAGGCCTTCCTCACTAATCTTAAACTCTGCTGCTGCATCCCATCCGGCAGTCTCAAAAAGAAAATTTCTATAATTTTGAAAAGCGTCATCGTAACGAGCACGAGAAGCGTCGATGTTTTCGTTAGCTGAGCGTAACCCTGACCAACCACGAGGGCGAGCATATTCTACCCGCGCATCCCAAAGAAGTTTTCCAAGCGCTTTTCTTCGAGTGTCACGAATGGAAGCAGACTTGTCACGAAAATCTTTTTTAGGAAGTGTTTCGTCTGAAGACAATGCTCTTTGTATTGGGTTTTCAGCTAAATTTGTTGCCATAATTATTTTATTTTCTTGAAAAATGTATCAAAATCCCTGTTCTGAATTATTAAGACAATATCACGGTAAAATGGCTTTGTCAAGCCTTACCCAAACGAGTAAACGTGACACGCTATATAGAGACGTACATGAGCGGAACTATTACAACTTGACAAGCCTAAAGTAATATGATATAGATACCTATATGCAAAATGAACAGAACAAGTCCCCTTTTGGTAATGCTATCGTACGTACGCTCGCAATCTTCGGATTTCTCGCGGTCGTTATCGTTGGTATGTGGGGTAGCGTACAAATCGCACGTGGAATTCCAAACGCTTTTTCATCACTTGCCTCTGCAATGGTGAGCTTTACTTCTATCTTTGTCCCAGCAGGAGAGACCATCTCGCTTTCTGCTGCTTCACTCAGCGTTGAATCAAATAAGCCAATTACTATCTCTTGGTTCCACGATAAGAAGAGCGTAGAAGGTTCATATGTATTTCGATACAATTGTGTGAATGACGCATACTTTGCATCTGCCGTTGCGACCGGAACACCTACTACTGTTTACTGTAACGTGCCGTTCAACTTCATTAATTCAAGCAACTCAATAACGATCACACCAATTTCAACCTCAAATCGTTTTATTGACGTACAGGTATTCATCGACTTTATTCCAAATGGTGCATCTCAAGCAACGGTCACAGGTCAAACCACTTTCACTATAGTAAATACAGGAGTAACGGTAAGTCCAGGAACTATTCCTACAACACCAGTACCTACAACACCAACTCCTACAACACCACGTCCTATAACTCAAGGACCTGAAACACGAGTCACCTACCCTATTGGTGGTGCGCGCGCATCAGATCCAAACGGTTATGTAGACCTTTCTGCACGTGTTATTGAAGTTGGAGTAGTAGATAAAACAACAGGCGTATTTACAGCAAGTTCTACTCCAAGTAGAGCAAACACACGCATCGCAGTGCGATTCGCAGTTGAAAACCTCGGTACAAAAACATCACCACAGTTTGATTTCAACGCGATTCTTCCAACACAACCATCAAACATATTCTCAGCACCTATGCAGCAAGCCCTCAATCCTGGCGACCGTATTGAATTCACCGTTGGTTTTGACAGCTTTAATTCAGCTAATCCAGACGGAGTATTCATCATAAATGTTGATCCTTCAAACCGCATCAACGAGAGAAACAAAGACAACAATATTGTGAGATACACAATCAATACAAGACCGTAAATCGTCCTGCCACACCAAAGAAAAATTCTTTTATGTCAATCAATGATGAAGGTCTGCAACGAGAAATCATGGAACCGTGCGAAAAATGCCATGGTCAACGTTCAATTCTCCTTCCCCATAACGAAGCACAAAAGAATAGAGACCTAGAGAAATTCGGTGAAGGACTTAAGATGTGTCCTTCATGTAAAGGAAGTGGTTACAAGTAACATCAAAATCAGGTGCGGGCTCCAAGCAAAAACACAAAACTCCCTACACGGGGAGTTTTGTGTTGACGGGTACCCACCAAACACAATACTGATCTAAATTTCAAATACACCTTGAGGAATACAGTGAAAAATTACCTAAAGCTTCCTAAACATCCAATCGGGCTTCTTTTGCATTACTTTGAATAAAGCTTTTACGTGCCGGTACATCAGTACCCATTAAAATATCGAATACACGATCTGCATCTTGTCCATCTTCAACAGTTACTTGTTTCAAGGTGCGACGAGTTGGGTCCATAGTGGTTTCCCACAACTCTTCCGGGTTCATTTCTCCCAATCCTTTATATCTTTGTATTGTAGGTTTTGCCTGCTTCTTTTCTTTTTTCACATCTGCCTCTTCATCGGTTTCTTCATCAGCGTCTTCCACCGTTGTCTCCTCGGTATTAAATTCCTCACTGTTCACTCCCCTGCTTTTCAAAAGTTGCTCTAATTCAGCTTCGGTTTGTAAAAAGAATACCTCCCTCCCAAACTTCGCTTTAAACAAAGGCGGTTGTGCAATGTACAAATATCCACCATCAATAATTCCACGGAAGTACCGATAAAAGAGTGTGAGTAAAAGAGTACGAATGTGCGCACCGTCTACGTCGGCGTCGGTTGCAATGATTATTTTATGATAACGAAGTTTTGATATATCAAACAAGTCTCCTATGGCAGTACCCATAGCAATAACAAGATTCTTTATTTCGTTTGATGCGAGCATTTTATCCAAACGCGCTCTCTCAACGTTCAAAATTTTTCCGCGAAGTGGCAAAATAGCTTGAGTACGTCTATCGCGCCCTTGCTTTGATGAGCCGCCAGCCGAATCTCCCTCTACAATAAATATTTCTGATTCCCATGCATTTTTAGTTTGGCAGTCAGCGAGCTTACCAGGGAGTGTCATGCCATCCAAAGCACCCTTACGGAGAACCGAGTCTTTTGCAGCTTTAGCTGCTTTTCTCGCTTTCAAAGCAAGTATTACCTTTCCTATGATAGAACGCGCTTCATCAGGATTTTCCTCAAGGAACATATTAAATGCCTCGCTAAATACCGTCTCCACTGCTCCTCGTGCTTCAACTGAACCAAGCTTTCCTTTTGTCTGACCTTCAAATTGAATCTCAGGAAGTTTTACTGAAATAATTGCGGTTAATCCTTCCAAAACATCTTCACCTGTAAAGTTCTCTTCAGCATCTTTTACAATGTTATTTTTTCGAGCATAGGTGTTGAGTGTTCTTGTGAGCGCAGTCTTAAAACCAGTGACATGTGTTCCTCCCTCTGCATTGTACGTATTGTTAGCAAACGCAGTGAGTCGTGCAGAAATATCGTCTACATATTGTAACGCTACTTCTACTTGTACGTTTTCTACCTCCTTCTCAACATAAAACACGCTTCCATGAACTGCTTTTTGGAATCGGTTGTTAAACGTTACAAGAGATTTCAAACCGCCTTCAAAATAAAAACTCATTGAAGGCACGATGAATTCAAGCTCTCTAAAATAACGCACGTCAGCTAAATCAATTTTTCCTGGATACTCGCGTGCGTCAATTATAGAAATACGAACACCTTTTACTAAGTATGCTTGCTGACGAAGATGCGAAACAATTTTATTAAAATCGTACTCAATTGTGGGAAATATTTGAGGATCAGCATCAAAGGTAATAATTGTTCCTCTCCAATCCGAAGAGCTAACCTTCTTTACTTTTGTACGAGCTTTACCTCGGTCATATTCTTGCAAATAGTATCCCCCGTCACGATGAATTTCTGCTTTTGTGTACGTTGAAAGTGCGTTCACTACGGAAACACCAACACCGTGCAAACCTCCTGAAACTTTATATCCATCACCCCCAAATTTACCTCCAGCATGGAGCGTTGTCATGATAGTTTCCAGTGCAGAAACTTTTGTTTGTTTATGAATGTCTACTGGTACACCTCGTCCATTGTCTGCAACACGAATAACATTATTTGGAAGTAGTGTTACTTCAATATCATCTGCGAAACCACCCATGGCTTCATCTCTCGAGTTATCAAAGACTTCCCAAATAAGGTGGTGTAACCCATCGAGGCCGGTAGTACCGATGTACATTCCAGGTCGCTTACGGACAGGATCCAACCCCTCAAGAACAGTGATGGATGAAGCGCTATAATTTGATTCTTTTTTAGTTACGGGCTTTTTTGGCATTGTATTTTATGAAAAAGAGCCCTCATTCGGCTCTTTATATTGTAGCATATTTTGCATCAATTTTAGATGCTAATTACTCTCCTAAACCCCCCAATCTAGCCCTATATCCTTCCTATAGTACATGGCATCAAATGACACATTTTTCACTGCCGCATATGCATTCTTTGTTGCCTCTTCAGAACTCTTTCCTAAGGCGCTTACGCCAAGGACTCGTCCTCCAGCAGTAAGAGTCACATCTCCTGAAAGCGCGGTACCTGCTTCAAACACCACCGTTTCAGGACCTACCGCATCAAGACCGCTAATAACATACCCGCTGTTATATTTTTCAGGGTACCCACCTGAGGCAAGTATCACTGTACATACGTACTCTGGTCGCCATACAATATTGCTCTCAGAAAGTTTTCCCTCTGCGCAGTCAAGCATGACATCTAGAAGGTCAGATGCGAGAAGTCTCATATAGGATTGTGTTTCTGGGTCACCAAAACGCGCATTAAATTCAAGAACCTTGATACCCTCTTTTGTCACCATAATCCCTGGAAATAACACACCTTTAAAAGGTATACCTTCCTCGACCATACCTTTAAGTACCGGCTCAATAACGGTTGTTAAAATTTCTGTCTTTAGAGCTTCAGATATTTCGACCGGAGCGATAGTGCCCATACCACCAGTATTGAGACCAGAATTACCTTCTCCTATTCTTTTGTGATCCCTAGCAATAGGAAACATTCTCGCCACAGCGCCATCACAAAATGCATGCACTGAAATTTCTTTGCCTTCAAGAAATTCTTCAATAACTACCGATAAACCTGAATCCCCGAACGCTTTATCTACCATGAACGATTTTAGTGTTTTTTCAGCTTCAGTAATTGATTCTGCAATGACTACACCTTTCCCTAGTGCCAATCCATCAGCCTTTATAACGAGAGGGAGAGAATGTGTTTTTGCATATGCGAGAGCGTCCTCAAACACATTAAATGTCTCTGAATATGCTGTTGGAATACCGTGTCGCTTCATAAAGTCTTTAGCAAATGCCTTTGAAGACTCAAGTTGTGCTGCTTTTTTTGATGGACCAAAGGAAAGAATGTGTGCCTCTTTCAGCGAATCAACCAAACCTTCAGCCAGAGAATCGTCAGGACCTACTACAACGAACTCAATAGCATTATCCTTTGCAAACTGTACTATCGCTTTATGGTTTTTAATATCAATAGATACATTTTCACCAAGAGTGCCCGTGCCGGCGTTTCCTGGCGCTATAAATAATTTCGTGAGACGAGGCGATTGAGCTAGCTTCCAAGCAAGTGCATGCTCTCTTCCTCCTGAGCCGATCAAAAGAACATTCATACTTTATGAGATAACGGATTATAGAGTTCAACAAATTTTTTCGCTTGCTCCTTTAAATTCGGCAACGCCATCATTTCTTCTTTTGAAAAGAATTTCAAATCAAGACACTCATCAGTCGCGGTGAATGTATCAAATGATGGTATCTCGAAACGATACGCTAGAAGTAAAACACTGAAAGAATCGAAGCCGTAAAAATTCTCACCTTGATACGTCCATACATATGAAGGCATATCAGCAATATGCATTATTTCCATACGCGTTTCTTCTCTTACTTCGCGACGCAATCCTTCATCAAAGGATTCTCCAAAATTAAGACCTCCACCTGGCAAATCCCACACTGTTTTATCCCACCCTATGCCCCCATCAAGGCCTAGTAATACTTTCCCATCTTTTACATGCAAACCTTTTATAGCTACTCGATAAAAAGAGTCGTGAGGAACAGACATACTATTCAATGTTTAATCATATTAACGAACCTTCTTTACCACTACATCCATTTGAGGGAACGGGATTTCAATATCAGCATCTTGTAGCGCTTGTTTTATTGTCTCTACGACCAAAAACATCGTTGCTCGTTCTTTGTCCGCACTATCAACCCACACACGAGCGAGCATATTAATTGATGAGTTACCTAACTCAGCAACCGCCACCGTAGGAGGGGGGTCTTGCTTCACGCCCTTAATTGCACTTAATGCCTTAATAAGTACTTCTCTCACCTCCGGAATTGATTCTTTATATGCGACACTAAATGGCACCACAATACGAAGCTCTCCGTGAGAGGAATGATTTACTAAAACTTCATTCGCAATCTTTTGATTAGGAATTACCACAAACGTATTATCGAGAGTCCTGATACGTGTTGTGCGCATCGTTATTTTTTGTACTCTTCCATACATTGCCCCTACGGTAATCCAGTGTCCAATTTTAAAAGGTTTGTCTACATAAATTAAGATTCCTGAAATAATGTTCGCCACTGTATCCTGAGCAGCAAATCCAATTGCGATACCTATAATTCCAAGACCAGCTACCGTTGCAGTTAAATTTATTCCGAGTTGCCCTGCACCAATAACTACAGCGATGATGAAAAGAAACACCCGATACCCTGTATTGACGATAAGTTCAGCATTTGCCTGCTGTATTCCGCGCCACCGCAACACATACATAAGCGGTCGTTTCGTGAAGCGATATATTCCCCAAAATATGAGGAGCACAAAAAAAACCGAGAACAAACTAGGGAGTGAGACAGTCAACGCAGATATCAATCCGTCAACGTTAAAAGAGTTCTTTAAAATATCCATAATGAGAGTCTACCAGAATCTATATAAATCTGTGTACTAATAAGAAACATACTCTAGCGTACCTCCCAACCTTTTTTAGTTAACGCCTCGGTAACAGACGCCATGAACCCTTGCACCTCTTCGTCGGTGAGTGTTCTTTCGTGTGATTGAAATACAAGTCTAAACGCAAAGGATGTTCTTCCCTCTTTTGAGAAGGTGTCGAACAGCGTGCACCTTACAAGCATAGGCCCCGCACTCTCTTTTATGTGGGACCTCGTAGGTCCCACATCGGTAGTGTCGGGAGCCCAAAAGGCAACGTCCCGAACAATGAATGGATACAGAGAAAAAGACTTGTACAGGCTCAAAGCATACCGCTTGGGGACATATTCCGCATCAGGCGCAATCTCCGGAATGTCCGGCACGGGCTCAGAGGTTTGGACAGCAATGCGTTCGCCCTCTTTTGAAAATACTGTTCCCACCTCAAAGACTTTTGGTTTTACATTCGGAGCCACGGTAATGGGCGCGTAGAGCTTTGCCTTCACAAAAGCGTCTGTAAGATTTTCCGCGAGCGTAGTGCGGAGTGCCGGCTTCGTTTTGTCTAGCGGGTTTAGAAGCCACACGTCCCCTTTCTTTGCGAAAGATTGTGTAGAAACTTCTGTGAATCCTCGCTCAACCAAAAAATCCTTCACCTTCTCGATACCTTTAAAGCGTGCCTGGTCAATCACTGAAATTTGTTTCAATTCCTTCGGTAACACCTTATCCAAACCAATAATGCGCCCCACTTCTTCTGCTATATCTTCAGAAATAGTTAAATCTGGCCTCTCAAACGGCGCAGATACAATATAGGTATTCTCCTTGCTCTCAAAAGGAATATCGAGACGAAGGAGAGCATCCTCAATATCGTGAGCATTGAAAGTAGATCCTAGTATTGTATTAATTTGATCCACAGTCACTTGCACAGGTTCGCTTGGTGCTTTCTGCACAGGATACACATCTATAACCCCCTCTATTTCTCCACCAGCGAGAAGTGGTATGAGTTTTAAAATTGCACTCATGCCATATGACGTAAGAACAGGAGAAGGATGATTTTGATATCGCGTTGAGGCATCAGTCAAAATTTTCAATCGCTGGCAAGTCTTTCGTATTATGGTGCCATTGTAGTTCCCCACTGAGATAAAAAGATCTTTCGTATTTTCCCCTACTCCTGAGTGTAAACCTCCCTTAATACCTGCGATGTCTAATGGCATCCCAGAAATTTCGTCTGCTATTACGTGTATGTCATCGCCCAGCTGTATCGTATCCCCAGAAAGTAGTGCTATTTCCTCTCCCGCTTTTGCACTTCGAATTGAAATACTTGCCACACCATCTTTCTGAATTTTACCAAAATCAAATGCATGGAGCGGTTGCCCTATGTCGAGCATCACATAATTTGTGGCATCAACAATATTGTTTATTGATTTCTGACCGACTGATGCAAGTGCATCTTTTAGCCACTTTGGCGACTCTCCCACTGTTACCCCACGCACTACTGCACCAATGTGCCGATTTACAAATTCAGAATCTACTGAAACTTTAAGTACTTTTGTTTCAAGAAATGACTCTGGTGTAATTCGAAGTGGATCTTCTTTAAGCGGCATCTTTAATATGGCAGAGAGTTCTTTTGCAATGCCACGATGTGATAAACAATCTGCAGCTCTGTTAGGGAGCACATTCACATCTATGACTCCTCCGTATCGCTCATCACTACTCTCTACCTCAAATGAATGGAACGTAAGCGCATCCACAAGAGTTGCCATATCCGGAAGCGGATCGCTAAAATATTTTTGTAGCCATAGTACAGAGACTTTCATAATTTGTTTTGTGTAAATCCATATACAAATCGAACATCGCCAGAATGGAAAAGGCGCACATCAGGGATTCCGTATTTCACCATCAAAAGCCTCTCGAGTCCGCCACCAAAGGCAAATCCCGCAACCTCGTCTGGATTTAATTTCGCATTTCTTAGTACGGAAGGATGCAACATACCTGCCCCTGCCATTTCAAGCCAACGACCCTCTTTACCAGGAGCTTCAAACCATACATCAATCTCAACTCCCGGTTCAACAAATGGGAAGTAGCTTGGTCGAAATCGTACCTTTGCGTCTTCACCTAGGTACTCTTTATAAAATCTATCAAACACTCCTTTCAGATGCGCAAGCGTTACTTCACCTTTTGGACCTACTGCAAAACCATCAAGCTGATAAAACTGTGCCTCATGAGTCATATCTGTCGCTTCATTTCTAAAAACTTTTCCTGGGTTAATCTTTCGCATTTCCCGTAGTCCACTCTTAGCCATTTCTTCAAGACATCGCACTGTGACCGATGTGTTATGAGTTCGCATCACAAATCCCGCCCTATCTTTTATCCAAAACGTATCTTGCATATCACGTGCAGGGTGATCCGCAGGAACATTTAATGCATCAAAATTATGAAATTCGTCTTCTAGTTCAGGGCCATATGCGATACCAAACCCCATACGACCAAAAATTTCCGCAATATCGCGGAGTGCTATCGAGTGTGGGTGCAAACGTCCTTCTGCCATATGTTAATGGAGTATACCGCGCCTCATTTATTCTTGCGACACTGGATTAAAGACCTTCAACGGTATAGAGTCTCGTACCTTCTTTAATAATGATGGAGCCTCCTACAATACGAAAATCTACCCCTCGTTTCTGATATAAAGGAACAACCAATTGAGGTTGTCGTACGTCAATCTCTGCAAAAAACAGACCCGAACGCTCTGTTGCATACACGACACCGCGAGCAAAAAAATGCGCGGATATTGCTTTATCCTTACCCGCCTTCTTTACCACTATCTCTTGTGCACACTCTGACGGAATGAAACAAAATGAACTCGGTGTTGAAGAGGCGTTTTTTTGCCAACGTACAATTACTGAACCGTTCTCAACAAATAAACCTTTTCCATTTTCAACTTCAAGCGGCTTCTCAACCTCACTTTCGAGCACCGCGAGTGGTTTTTTCTTAAATGCATCAAGTAGTGTATTAAACTCAGCACGCGATACTACACGAGTACTGGAAGCGACAGCAGAATCCTTAATTCCAACGAGGATTTCAACAGCAGCAAAATCGGTGGGAATAAGTAGTGCTCCTGCGTCTGTGACTACCTTTGGTTCTACTACTAAATTTTTATGCCACGTATAATATCCTTCTGCAGTAACATCAACCGCATACTTTCCTGGCGGTAAATCAGGAATATACACTGAACGAGATAACAAATGAGTAACCTGTTCATCCTGACCATTTATAGACACCACCGCTCCGGAGATTGGAACCGATATATATAATCCTCCTGTCTCAACAAACGAAAGATTGCTCAACTTATATCCTGACGCATAAAAAACAGCTGCGGGCGTTATGACCAAAAATAAAAAAACTAGAGACAAAAAGAGTGCGCGACGAAGAATTGGAGAAAAAGGCTTCATATTGTATACAGCTTACCGCAGTCCCTCTCCAACTAAAAATGAGCGCTGTGCAATTACACCGTTTTAGTTTCTGGAGTTTTTTTGCGACGTAGTTTTGGTGTAACCCAAAATCCGAGATATCGTCCCGTCATCAAACGTGCTTGCGCTTCAAGTCCAGGAATCGCACTAAAAAAGACCATGGTAAATGGGACAAGGATCCACTGCGCAAACATCATGACCGCTCGTGAACGCGAACGATTTTCAGGACGACGAGGAACTAAGTTTGTGCAAAACACCGCGCTCACTATTAAACCGAGCATTGCGATGGCAAGAAACCATCTCGCTACTATTGGAAGGTTGTATGACAACACCGACGTATTAAAGGTATGCCCCCCAATAAAAAGCGGTAGCCATCCGAACGCAAACAAAATCAATGGATGTGTCGCTAGTGACCAGAATCCTTCAACTTGCACCCATAACGTGCCTATTTTTTTACTGAGAGAAATTTTACTATTTTTCCAAAAATTAAAAACAATGTATGCAATATTTTCAGCGCCGTATCCCCAACGACGATGCTGTTTATAAAGATTTTTCACTGTACCAAAAAAACTTGGAGCTGCGTTAGCATCCATCGATACTGGATACGTTATAGGCACTACCGTGTAATCCCCATCGTAGAACATAAATAAATTCCAGTAGATACGAGAATCTTCTGATACCACATTTGGCTGCCAGTATCCCGCCTCTTCAAGTGTCGCTAAAGAAACCGCATGAGAAGAGAACGTGGCAAGACGTTCTGGTCTTTCTTGTAGAATCATTTGCCAGAATGTCGACGAGTACGCGAGTACCCGTGAAAGCATTGGAGCATCCCATATATTGTTGTTATAAAGAGGAATAGGTTGGAACGAAGAACGAAGTGGCCTTTCTGCAGTCAAGAAATGCCATGTGAGACAAGCAAAATAATCAGGATATACGACAGTATCAATATCGAACGCTGAAACTATTACCTTTTCAAGTGGAATGCCTAAACGATCGGCAATATCTTTTTTTGCTGATTTTGCAGCATATGAAATGTTTGATCCCTTCCCTGGAATTTCTCCCTCTACACCATATGGATGTACTGTCACCAAGAAATCTAAAAAATCTCCACCAAATTCTGCTTTAGCTTTTTCAGCAAGCAGTCGCGCCTCATCCCCTCTCTCTTCTTCTGCCGCAAGCACAATAGCAATTTGCTTCAGAGGAAATCTGGAGGCCTGCACCGCCTTTATACTTTCTGCAATAACTTCATACGGCTCGTTGTAGAAAGGAAATACCACAAAGTGAACGAGATCATCGTATTTCATATGTTCGAGTCGTAGGAGCCAATCGGTTTCCATCGAACGACGTAAACGAATATAGTTGTATCGCAAATGAACCGACAGAAAAATAGTTTTAAAAAGCCAATAACTCGAAAATAGTATAGTTATGTACGCAGCAATAGCTGGGTTCCAAATAGAAAGCGCAACAAAACCAATTAAAGTTCCAAACGAAAGTGCCCCAGGAAGAATCTCCAAAAAACGATATACAGCCCTATTTAGACCGCTAAGTTCTGTTGCTCTGCCTACGTGTAAATATGGGTGATTATTCATGAAATCTTTCTGGCTTAATGTCTGAATGCGCGTGTACCCGTGTAGACCATCGCAACTCCGGCTTCATCACATGCATCTACCGACTCCTGGTCGCGTACCGATCCACCGGGCTGAATTATTGCTCCAACACCAGCTTGAAGTAACACATCGGTTGCGTCACGGAATGGAAAGAAGGCGTCAGATGCTGCGACAGCATCCTTCATTCTTTCTCCTGCTTTAAGTACACACAGTTCCGCACATCGCTTGCGATCTTGTTGTCCAACTCCTGAAGCAATCAGTGTTTTATTTTTTACCGCAACTACCGTATTTGATTTCGAACTCCTACATAGTGCCCACGCAAAAAGTAGATCCTCAATCTCAGCGCTTGTTGGCTCTCGTTTCGTTACTGAGCGAATAGAGTCGCTCGATACTTCTACAATGTCGGGAGTCATGGTGAGTATCCCGCCTCTTATTTTATGCATGTGAGTCGCTTGCGACAACGATGGATTGCTGAGAGCTGGATTTACCAACACTCGAATATTTGGTTTTTTCGCAAACTCAATCTTCGCTTCCTTCGTCACTGATGGCGCAAGTAATACTTCAAAAAAATTCTTGGTCATTTGTATTGCGAGAGATCCATCAACTTCTCTGTTCACTGCCATAATGCCTCCGAATGCTGCTAAGGGATCGCCTTCATACCATGAAGCCGTATATGCATCTGTAAGAGATTCTCTGAGAGCCGCACCACAAGGATTCGTGTGTTTTACTATCACACATCCCGCTTCTTTCCCTCCTAGATGCGAAAGCGCAAATAAGGCACCGTCCATGTCGAGATAATTGTTGTATGAAAGCTCCTTTCCTTGGAGCATTTCAAAATTTTGTATTGCAAGAGGATCTTGCTCTTCATCCTCTATCTCACTAAACCAACCCTCTTGGTGAGGGTTTTCTCCGTAACGGAGTTTAGTACTTTTTTTAAATCTGAAAAAATCTGAATTCATTTAAATAGTATACCTTTCTGGAGCCGCCTCTCGGGCTTGAACCGAGGACCTACGGTTTACAAAACCGTTGCTCTACCAACTGAGCTAAGGCGGCAAAATTCCTATAAAACCATTCTGAATGATTTTCTCAATATAATCACGTCTTTTGAGCTTTTTCAAACGTCTTTCAATATATCGAGCTTCTGCAAGTGTTACATATTTTTGAGAAAATACGAGGGCCCCAAAACCAAGTCTTTTTGTAGTGAGTGTATGACCGCTACGATGATGCTGTAATCTTGCTTCTAAATTGCCAGTACTGCCAATATAGTACTTGCCAGAGTTCGTTTTTAGAATATAAACGAAAGCCATAAAGAGACTATTCCGACGCCCTTAAGGGGTCGGAACCCCGACTTACCGTCGGGGCTATACCGATTTTTCTGAAGAGTTGCTATCCCTCGTCAAGACAGGTTCTACTTGCTTCTTTTTGCGCGGCACAATCGTGCGCAAAAACGAGGAAACCTCCTTACCTTTTGGTTGCGGTACTGCCATACGCATACGGTAGGACAATCTGGTAAGTGGTCTTTCAATGGAACGCAATCCAGCAACCAACAATAACACTACTTCATGAATACCCTTTTGCAAGAACACTATGAAGGCAGTTCTATATCGATACGGCACGTTACCAGTAATAGCGCGATGATACATATCGGTAACAACATGATCTGCATGCTCGCGTTTAAGCGCCCACAAGCGGTGACCACGCTTTTCTTCCCAAAGTCTAAACACAATGAACCCAGTAAGAAGGGTCGAAGAGAGAAGAAATAGTGACACTGAAAATATCATTTACTTTGATGATAGGCGGACAAATCGCTCAACTTCTACACGCTCACCAAACTTATGTACCGCTCCGTCTATTAAATCTTGTACTGATTTTTCAGGATCTTTAATGTAATCCTGCTCTAAAAGTACAATACCTTTCAAGTACGCGTCTACCTTTCCTGAAAGAATTTGTTCCTTAAGATTCTCCGGTTTTCCTTCAACCTCCTTTGCAAACAAACCTTTAATTTCTTCCATCTTTTCTGCTGGAACTTCATCACGACGCACGTACAAAGGATTCGATGCTGCTACTTGGAGTGCGATGTCACGTGCAAGTGCTACAAACTCTTCATTCTTTGCAACAAAATCTGTTTCAGATCGAAGTACCACCATAGAACCAATATCTTGACTCGCGTGAACGTATGACGAAACAACACCAGCACCGAGTTCACGACCTGCTTTTTTAGCCGCCATAGAACCGCGTTTTTTGGAAAGAATAAGAAGTGCTTTTGCTGTATCCCCATCCGCTTCTTCAAGTGCCATCTTGCATTGCATTACAGAAATGCCTGTTTGCTCACGAAGGGCCTTCACCATGTCTGCTGTAATATTCATATTTTTAGAAAATCAATTACAACTATAAATAATTAACGCACGCTCTTCTTTAAAGAGCGTTAGACTTTCTTCTCTTCAGGTTCAGGAGTTGCTACACGACCTGCTGCTCCTTCGCGATAGGCTTCAACAATTCGATCGAGGAAGAAAGTAACACTTTCCTTTGATGCGTCATTTCCTACCACTGGATACGAAGCGAGAGAAAGATCGCAATCAGAATTCATTATTCCTACAATAGGAATATTGAGAGTTTTTGCTTCTGCAACCGCGATATCTTCGTGACGAGTGTCAATCACAATTAATGCATCTGGGAGTTTCTCTAAGCTAGAGATACCAAGAAAATTTGTTTCGAGACGTGCAATTTCGCGATCGAAAAGAACACGTTCTTTTTTTGTATATTTTTTTGCAGAAGCACCAGTGTCTCTCTCTTCAGTAAGCTCTTGCATGCGCTTGACGCGTTTTTTGATTTGAGAAAAGTTTGTGAGTGTGCCGCCAATCCATCGTCCAATAACATACGGCATATCAATCTCACTTGCTGCATTTTTGAGTAATCCTTCCATTTCTGGCTTACCTGATACAAAAATGACACGTTTACCTTCAGCACCAAGACCACGCACAAAAAGAAGTGCGCGCTCAAGCATGGGTGCGGTTTGTGTAAGGTCTATGATGTCGGTTCTGTTTTTAGACCCATATACAAGAGACTTCATAGTCGCATGTCTACGGGAACGAGAAAAACCAAAATGCGCACCTACCTTAAATAGGGCGTCAACGAGCGTATTTGTTTGATTGTCTGACATGCTCGCTATCCTAACACACGAAAAACGGCTAAGCAACGAGGGTTAGAGTCTAAAATATGTCTTTTCGGCGAATTTTAAAATTCTCCACCCATTTCCCTTTTTCCACTTACTCCGCAGCACTTTCAAGTTCCGTAACTTTGACCCGAAGCGTTTCAACAATACCTTCTAAGTTACCTTCCATAATTGAAGGAATATTGTGCCACGACTCTTTAATTCTATGATCCGAGACTCTGTCTTGCGTAAAATTATATGTACGAATTTTTTCAGATCTATCGCCTGTCCCAATTTGCGCTTTCCTGTTTGCGGCATGCGCAGCAGCCGCTTTCTCTTCCTCGTACGTTTCAAGTTTTGCAGCAAGAATTTGCATTGCTTTATCACGGTTTGCTTTTTGACTCCTCTCAGACTGACAACGAACTTCGAGACCTGTGGGGGTATGAATTAAACGGACCGCGGTTTCAACTTTGTTGACGTTTTGACCTCCTGCACCGCCAGATCGAGAAAACTCTATTTCCAAATCTCCAGGATTTAGTTCAAATTTAGGAAATTTTCGAATCGGAAGAATGGCAACTGATGCGGTAGAGGTATGAATTCTTCCTGACTTTTCAGTAATTGGGATTCTCTGAACTCGATGCACCCCCGTTTCATAACGAAGCGCTTCATAGACGCCCTTTCCTTTTATTTCAATTGAAGCAAGACCTAAATCAAGTAACTTTACTTCCCATCCTCGTTTTTCAGCATATCGTTGATACATACGTGCAAGCTCTGTTGCAAAAAGTGCCGACTCATCACCTCCAGCGCCGGCCCTAAACTCCATCACAATAGATACGGGAGACCCTTCTTCTGCCACAGAAGGAGCAAGAATGTCTTGCATTTGAGTAAGGAGTGTTTCTTGCTGTATTACTAAGCTTTTCAATTCATCTTCAGCAAGCTCCTTCATAGAAGGATCGGCTTCTGCAAGCGCCTTGACACGCTCCATGTCTCCTGCGACACGGTCATACTCTGCTGCCATGTATGCAGTTTTTGGATTTGTTCGAAATGCTTGTATGTCATCCATATCGTCCTCAGTGCAACACCAAGAAAAAGAGGAGGTGTTGTCCTCCCCTATTCTACCGTGTATCTATTTCTTAGAAGCTCGAGCTGCGCTTCGTTTCTTGAATCTATCGACACGTCCTGCACGGTCAAGTGTTGTTTGATTGCCTGTGTAGAACGGGTGCGAATCACTTGAAATTTCAACTATATAGAGCGGGTATGTAACACCATCAAGTTCAACGGTCTGATCAGTCGCTACGGTTGAACCAATGATGAATTGAGCATTGCTACTCGCGTCCTGGAACACAACCGGACGGTAATTTTGTGGGTGTATATCGTTCTTCATGAGTTAGAGACTATACCATTTAGGCTGTTTTATTGCAAAACAGTACGGTACGAAATAAGAATGCTTTAAATTTCTCTGTATCCTGGAAGCACGCGGACTGTCGTTGAAACAGATGGGTTGAAAGAACCCGCAATACACGAAAATGTGTAGGTGCTCTCGCCGCTCACTGTTACTGATTGAACTCCTGATTTCAGAGATGACGAAATACCAGGGCCCGATATGCTGCAGGCATCTACTGCGCCAGCAACCGACCATGTAATTGTGGTTCTGTCGCCCGTACGAACGAGAGCTGGTGTTGCGCGAAGTGAGAGTGTTGGTGCAACCACAGACACTGTAGCCGAACTGTATGCGTTATTACCGGCCGCGTCACGACACGTTAGGGTGTAGAACGTCGTACTAAGCGGACTTACAGTAGTAGTGCCTGATGTACGATCACCAGTAGCAAATCCTCCTCCTGTGCATGACGTAGCATTTGCAGAAATCCATGAAAGCGTTGCTGAAGTACCACGGACAATTGTTGAAGGGAATGCTGTAAGTAATGCTGATACCCCTCCTGAGGTAGGTGGCGTGGGTGGAGTAGGTGGCGTAGGTGGGGTAGGTGGCGTGGGTGGAGTTACACATGAAGCTCCGGAACAAACATTGGTAGTACATTGAGCAGTTACAGTTGCAGCCGAGGATCCAGTACCAGTCGTGGTAGTAGTTCCTCCAGGAATCGTTGTAGTAGTTGTAGTGTTAGTTGTATTTGTGTTAGCTGTTCCAAATCCTGCAAAGAAATTGTAGTTCGTTTGATTACTTCCACCTCCGCCAGAACTATAAGAATCTTTTCTCACAAGCGAAGCTCCGGTATATGCATCGTAGAAGTAGAAAGTGTTTATAGGTTGTCCTGTTGGACTAACTTTTTCACGGACTTCAACATTACAACAGCCTCCCGCAGGAGTAATTTCATTACATTCTGCAACTAAACCTCCAATTCCTTCAGTAAAACCAACGCCGTCTTGCGTATCACCGGAACTACCAACTTTAGTACCACCAGAGCACTGCATTGCTCCTTGGAGTGCTACTGATACACCATTAGTAGTGGTGTTCGGAGTGTTGGTAGTGGTAGTGGTTGGATTACTCGTAGTAGTCGTATTAGATACCGAGGTATCGGTAACCACAACTGAAGCTGTTTTTATACCTTGCGAAGAGTACGACTTCGATACGGAAGCGCTCGTACCTGACAATCCTTCGGTTCCACTCCATGAATAAGTGTAATTTCCTGATCCGCCAGATGGATTCACTGTCCAAGTCACCGAAGAGCCGGGCGCCGGTGTTAATGATGAAGGCGCACACGATGCTGAAAGAGTTGGCGAAGTAACATACACCGTCGTATACGCAGAAGCAGTAGGCGCTGGTGATGTTGGTGGAGGTGTTGTTCCGTCGCTGCAGTTATACAGATCGGTTCTAATAGTGCAATCAACAATTTTGTTTACTTTACACACATTGGTGCTGGTGCTACATGTCTTGCCTTCTGGATTTACCGGACAGTTTGGTACTGAGGAATATGCTTTATTGGGATCAGTTACAGGACATGCGAAGTCACTAATGTCAGACTCTCTATATTGCCATGTACCCGACGTAGCTGAAGCGACACACTCGTAGTTTGTGACATTTCCATATACGGTCCCTAGTCCGGAACAATCGTTTGGACCTTCAAAAGCGTGGCTTTTGCAAACAAGCCCTATTTGATTGGAAGTGCAACTGTTTCCTTGTGGAGGACTAATCCCTGCAACATCCTCACAAACAGGTTTTTGTATGTTGACGGCATTGCTTCCACCTGTACAAATTTTGGTGTTGTAGGGATCGCCTTTTTGTTGCCACGTGCCAGCGCTGGATGATGTGACGGAAGAATTTGCACCACTGCAGGTAATGGAATAGTTGGTAGTGCTGTTTAAGGGTCCCGTAGAAACGGAACCTGACGTACTGCCGGAAGTTTCAAAGCCTGTTCCCTCGCATGAAACGGCGTTAGTTGAGGCCCATGTAAGTGTCGATGATTGATTGGACCGTATACTCTCCGGATTTGCGGTCAATGTAACAGTCGGCGCCGGAGGCGGATTCACCGTGAGCGTTGCCGAAGCTGTCGC
>SCVI01000098.1 GCA_004296925.1 Patescibacteria group bacterium
AGGACTTCAGCGCCACGCAGCCTCCCGCCCGTCCGCGCATCCTGCTGGTGGACCGGCCGCAGTCGCCACAATCGATGATCTATGGCGGCATGGTCCTCTCCGGCACCGGCAAGGACGACCTGCTCGATCTCACCGCCGCCAACGACATATTGGGCGGCAGCTTCCTTGCCCGCATCAACATGGACCTGCGCGAGAGCAAGGGCTGGTCCTATGGCGCCTATTCGGTGCTGGAACGCAACGCGCAGACCAACGCCTATGTTGTCATCGCCCCGGTGCAGGCCGACAGAACCGGAGACAGCATCGCCGCCATCCGCTCCATCGTCACCGATTTTCTGTCCACCAAGGGCATCACCGCGCCAGAGCTGGAGCGGACGGTGAACGGCGCGATCCGCGAGCTGCCCGGCGGCTATGAAACATCGGGCGCGGTGCTGGCGCAGATGCAGCGGGACGCGCTGCTGGGTCGCCCGTTCGATTATGTCGAGAGCCTCGCCGCGCGCTACAAGGATCAGAGCGCACCCGCGCTCGATGCCGCCGCCCGCAAGGCGCTCGATCCGGCAAGAATCCTCTGGGTTGTGGTGGGTGACAAGGCCATCGTGATGCCGCAGCTTGCAAAGCTCGGCCTTCCGGTGGAGATTGCGCCACAGGCGGACGCGCCCGACTCAGGCGGCGCGGCTAAACCCGCCACGGAAACAGGAAGGAAATGAGCATGGCATCCGTCGACGGCGCCTATGATTGCATCACCAAGACACCCATGGGCGATCAGCCCAGCGTCTTCACCGTCATCAGCAATGGCGCGACATTCCACGGCACCAACGCAGGGCCGCTCGGCTCGCTCGATGTGAAGGGCGGCAAGGTCGACGGCAATATGCTGTCCTGGACGATGGACATGGTCATCCCCATGCCGATGACGCTGGAGTGCGAAGCGATTGTCGAGGGCGATACGCTCACCGGCACGATTCAGGCGGGCGCATTTGGCGCGATGGCGATGACGGGGACACGAAGGAAATAATGCAGGCGGCGCGGGGCCGCTTATTGTCAGCTGGGGGGTTGGCCATGAACGATCAGGGTTTGGTGAAATATAACGGCGTTGCGCGTACTCTGCACTGGATAATCGGCATCGGCATTATCGTTGCGCTCTATCTAGGCTTGAACCACGACGCATGGAAAGCGCAACCGGGAATGGCGGGGCTGCACAAGGCAATCGGCATTACGGTGCTGTTCCTCTCTCTCCTCCGCCTTGTCTGGCGGCTGACGCACACGCCCCCACCGCTCCCCGCTAACACGCCTGGCTGGCAGGCCCTTGCCGCCAAGGGGCTGCACATCCTGTTCTATGTCATGATGATCGGCGTGCCGTTGAGCGGCTGGATCATCTCGTCCGCCGGGAGATCGGAAGAGC
>SCVI01000038.1 GCA_004296925.1 Patescibacteria group bacterium
TAGCGAAGTATCTTACGCAGAAAGGATTTTCTCATGTAGAAATTTCTAAGATGCTCGCCGATGAAGCCGCTCAGCGTCATGAAGAAGGAAACCGTATTACCTATAGGAAAATTGGAAATGAACTTCGGAAGGAAAACTCCACTGCGCTTATTGTGCGTGCATTACAAACCAGTCCACAGAGTCATGTTGTTGTGGAATCTTTACACACCGTACCCGAAGTAAAGTATGTTCAAGAAAGAGGTTTTGTCATTGCGGTTGATGCTCCAAGAGCTACACGTATTGAGCGGATACTTAAAAGAGCTGAGTCGAAAGATGCAATACCTAGCGAGGATCTTTTTGAAGAGGAATTATTAGAAATGAACTCACCAAATATAGACGAAAACAATCTGACTGACGCTGTCCGTGTAGCTGATGTACATGTAGAAAACTCAGGAACTCCAGAAGAGCTTTATCAAAAGATTGATGGTATTCTCAATACATTTGGAATATGAACAATCCACTTACTCAGCGATATCCAGGGAGATTCATAATTATTGGCAATGATTCTGGGAAGAGTGTGGTGGTGTATGGGGCGACAGGGCGAAGTCCTTCGAGTTTGGCGCGTCGGTTTGTACAAAAAGGGAATGAGATATTTATGCAAGCGTCAGATGACACTGTTTTAAAAGAAGGTAACGTAGAGCTTCTTGAGTACCCAGCAGTTCGTATTTTTGAAAACGGAATAGTGGTAGCGAACGGCAGACAAATCAATAATATTAATTCATTACATGGTGAGGTACTTGAAACGCAATTAACCTCTTTGCTTCAAGAAGAGACATACGAACCTGATGCCTACAAAACTCCACGTATTACTGGTGCAATTGTTGAAAACGGTGAAGCTGTGCATGGAGCGCTTCATATTGCGCGATCAAATCATGAAGATGTTGAGAGATTTGTATGGAATGTTTCTCGCGAGAGTAATACAGGTTCATTTATATCTACGTATGGAGGAGCCGACGTAATACCAACACCGTCTTTTGAAGGAAATCCAGTTTTGGTTACTCTTCAATATGGTTCTGCAAAGGCTTGTGCAGAGGCGCTTTATGAAAATTTCGCACCAAAGGAAGGTGAAAGTGATTACCGTGTTGGCATACTGGCGATATATCGGGAGTTTGGGCAAGCCCCAGAAATTGCTATGATGAATCGAATCGACATAGAAGACATAAAATAACATGACACCAAAAGAATTTGAGACAGCTGTTGCAGAAGCATTTGCGCTTGTTCCTGAAAAATTTCGATCAAAAGTTGAGAATGTTGCGCTTCTTATCGAAGATGAACCTAGTGACGAAATGAGGAAGGAGAATAACCTTCAAAACGGTGAGACGTTATTTGGCTTGTACAGAGGAATTCCTCAAACAGAACGCGGCGAAGGATATGGTGTAGGAGGGGCGTTACCTGACACTATTACCATTTTCAAAAATCCAATTCTTGAAGCGGGAGCACACGAAGCAGGCGTTGAGGTGGAATGGGGTCTTTTTACAGAACCAATGAAGAAAAGAATTAGAATAATTATTCGTGACACTATTTGGCATGAGATTGCACATCACTTTGGTATGGATGAACTAGAAGTAGGTGCACGCGAGGTAGCAGAAACCAATTCTTTTGAAGAAAAGAGTGTCTAAGATTTTTGTTCGTACGAAGCGATAAGCTCCGCGAATTGTTTTTGAACTTTTTGTAGTTTTGGTGCAATGATGACCTCGCAGTAGCTCTGGTTTTTGTTCCGTGCGTAGTAATCTAAGTGTTCTTTTTCTGCTGGATAAAATTGTATAAGAAGTGCAATTTCTGTTGCGATAGGTTGCCCGTCGTTAGTTGAATCGTTTAGCTCTTTAATAAAAATCTCAACCTCTTTTTTCTGTGCCTCGTTTTCATACAACACAATGGAGCGGTATTGTGTGCCAACATCATTTCCCTGACGATTTACTTGGGTGGCATCGTGGCTTCCAAAGAATACCGTGAGTAAATCTTTATATGTTACGAGGGCAGGGTCGAACTCAATTTTAATTACTTCTGCGTGGCCAGTGTCCCCGCTCGATACGCTGTAATAGGTGGGGTTTTGGGTGTTTCCGCCAGCGTACCCTGGTTTTACTGAAGTTACCCCTTTCAGCATTTTAAAGATGGCCTCAGTACACCAAAAACAACCGCCACCAAATACCGCAACATTTTTTGTGGAATTTTTATCCATTTTGTTATTTTTCTTCTAAGTTTAGGCACACGGAGTTAATACAGTAGCGTTTACCGTTTTCTCTCGGGCCATCATCAAATACATGTCCTAAGTGCGATTTACATTTAGCACACACCACTTCAGTGCGACTCATACCTTGTGAATTGTCACTTATTAATTCTGTAGAGCCAGGAATTGCATCAGCAAATGAAGGCCAGCCAGTGCCCGAATCAAATTTAGTGTCGGATGTAAAAAGGGGATTGCTACACACCTTACAGTTGAACGTGCCAGAAGCGTCTGTATGGACGTATTCACCACTAAAAGGTGCTTCAGTAGCCCCTTCTCGCAATACCGCATATTCCTCAGCAGTTAAGCGCTTTTTGAGATCCTCATCACTTGGCGTGTCCATTGAGGATAATGGTAGCAGATTCATAATGAATAGGGGGAGTATAATGTATATATGAATAAACGATTGATAATTGCCCTCGCTATTATTCTTACAGTTGCTCCATTTGGAGTAAAAGCTTCGACGCTCGATGTTAATAAAACGGTATTTATATTATCTGACAGAAAGCTTTCGGAAAATGCTTACATAGCCGGCGGACAAGTAACCGTTTCGGGGGCTGCTGAGAAAGATGTGGTAGTGGCTGGCGGTAAAGTACTTTTAACTGCACCAGTAAAAGGAGACGTACTCATTCTTTCGGGTTCAGCGGATGTGCTTGAAGGTGTGGACGGTGATGTTCGAGTGATGGGAGGACAGGTAACTATCACTAAACCAATTAAAGGAGATTTAGTTGTGGTGGCGGGTATGGTAACGGTGCTTCCAACCGCTTCTGTGGGTGGCGATGTCATTATCATGGGCGGTACTGTTGACTTAGGAGGCGACGTGGCAGGACAACTCGATGTAAATGGCGCTGATGTAAATCTAAATGCCACAGTTCATGGTCCAGCGACAGTGCATGCGAGAGATATTGTTCGTATTGGTGAGGGAGCGAAGTTCAACTCTTCGCTTTCGTATTCTTCCCCCAAAGAAGCCCTGGTTGCAGATGGGGCACAACTTGGTACCGAAGTAACCTACACACAAGGAGGAAGTATTCGTCATAAAGAAATACCTACAAGCGGAAAGGGGTTGTTGTTAATGATTGCTGCTATTTTAGGGGCACTTATTTTGGTGAAGTTTGTTGGAATAC
>SCVI01000074.1 GCA_004296925.1 Patescibacteria group bacterium
ACTTGATTACAGGGTAATCCAGCTGCCTTCAATGCGTTTGCAGTGCCTTCTGTTGCCAACAGCGAAAAGCCGAGATCTAACAACTTTTGGGCAATATCAATAATGCCGGGTTTGTCTGCATCTCGAACGCTAATTAAAGCTAAACCAGAAGGGGCAATTTGTGGTGCTTGCGTTGCCAATTCGCTTTTTGCATAGGCTTCAGCAAACGTATCCCCAACGCCCATCACTTCACCCGTTGAACGCATTTCTGGTCCAAGGATTGGATCAACACCTGGGAATTTCTCAAAAGGGAACACACTTTTCTTCACTGCATAAAATTCCGCTTGGTATTCATTTAACTGTTGTTGTTCAGCTAAAGAAATGCCTGCCATACAACGCGCAGCAATTTTCGCTAAAGACCGCCCAATCACTTTTGATACAAAAGGCACGGTTCGTGCGGCACGTGGATTGACTTCCAACACATAAATTTTGTTATCTTGGATGGCAAATTGCGCATTGATTAGTCCGACAACGCCTAGCTCGCGCGCCATTTTACGCATTTGATCACGTAATTGATTTTGAATGTCTTCGCTTAAGCTAAATGGTGGTAATGAACATGCTGAGTCTCCAGAATGTACACCCGCTTGTTCGATGTGTTCCATAATGCCACCGATTAATACATCGGTGCCATCACTAATTGCATCAACATCCACTTCTGTTGCATCGTCAAGGAATCGATCGAGCAGAATCGGCGCATCTTTCGTAATATAAGCTGAACGCGACATATAATCTCTGAGTTCATCGTCGCTATAGACTACTTCCATTGCTCTGCCACCTAAAACATAGGATGGACGAACAATTAATGGGTAACCAATATCAGCAGCAATTTTATGTGCTTCATCATAGGTTGATGCCATACCATTAGGCGGTTGTAATATGCCTAAACGATTTACCATCTGCTGAAAACGGCCGCGATCTTCTGCTCGGTCGATAGCATCAGGTGATGTACCAATAATTGGCACACCATTGGCTTCTAATTCTTTCGCTAATTTTAATGGCGTTTGACCGCCAAATTGCACTATCACACCATAAGGCTTTTCAAGATGCACAATTTCCAAAACATCTTCTAAGGTTAATGGTTCAAAATACAATCTGTCAGAGGTATCAAAATCGGTAGAAACCGTTTCAGGATTACAGTTAACCATGATGGTTTCAAAACCTTCTTCACGCATCGCTTGTGAAGCGTGAACACAACAGTAATCAAACTCAATTCCCTGGCCAATCCGATTGGGGCCACCGCCTAGCACCATAATTTTACGGTTTTGGGTGGGCTCGGCTTCACACTCTTCTTCATACGTGGAATAGAGGTAGGCGGTAGAAACCGCAAATTCTGCGGCACAACTATCGACGCGCTTATAAACGGGTCTGACACCTAAATCCCAACGACGCTTACGCAAGGTTTGCTCACTAACCCCTAATAAGGTTGCCAAACGGTGATCGGCAAAACCTTGGCGCTTTAATCTTCTTAAACTATTTTTATCTATTTCGCCGAAATTGGTATTACGTAACGTGT
>SCVI01000099.1 GCA_004296925.1 Patescibacteria group bacterium
ATAAGATGACCGCACAAGAGGGCCGCTAGCAACATTAATAAAGCCAAGCTTACGAGCTTCATCGGCGAGCATGGCAAAATCTTGAGGTGTCACATAGCGATCCACCGGAAAATGGAAGCGGCTAGGCTGTAAATATTGACCCAATGTCAGCATGTCACAATCATAACGACGCAGGTCCGCCATGGTTTCTAAAACCTGCTCATTGGTTTCACCCAGGCCTAACATGACGCCAGACTTGGTGGGAATATGGGGAAAGCGCGCTTTAAAAGCTTGGATCAATTTTAAGGATTCAATGTAATCAGAACCGGGTCTGGCCTGTTTATATAAATGGGGCACCGTTTCGAGGTTGTGGTTGAACACATCGGGTGGTGCAACCGCTAAGTTATCGAGTGCCACCTGCATACGGCCACGAAAGTCGGGAACTAAGATCTCAATTTTGGTATCAGGGCAATGTTCTCTTGCGGCCTTAATACATTCGGCAAAGTGGCTAGCGCCACCATCGCGTAAATCGTCTCTATCAACCGAGGTGATCACGACATATTTTAAACCCATTTTGCCCAAGGCTTTAGCGAGGTTCAAAGGCTCATCTTTATCGAGTGCGTCAGGACGGCCATGTGCTACATCACAAAACGTACAACGGCGAGTGCATTTATCACCCATGATCATAAAAGTAGCCGTGCCATGGCTAAAGCATTCGCTTAAATTAGGGCAAGCGGCTTCTTCACAGACAGTGACCAATTTATGTTCACGTAGAAGTTGTTTTAAATTGGCAACAGCAGGGGTGGCCGGCGCTTTGATCCTAATCCACTCTGGCAAACGTTTACGGGTTTCAGGCGTTGTGGGCACAATTTTGATTGGGATCCTGGCAAACTTTTCTTCACCGCGCTGTTTCATATTCTTCACTCCACAACTTCTGTTGTAATATCGGCATAATATCTTGTATGACGGTTTCTAGGGTAATAGCTGGATAATATTCTTGAATTTGAGTCATCCTTAAATTCTGAAAGCCACACGGGTTAATTCTAGAAAAAGGTTCGAGATCCATCGCAACATTTAAGCTTAAGCCATGGTAGGTATAACCACGGCGTACGCGTAAACCTAAAGAGCATATTTTTGCACCCTCGACATAGACACCAGGTGCGCTACATTGGGTTTGGCCTTCTATGCCATAACCGTTGAGTAATTCGATAACGGATTGTTGTAAATGATCGACAAATTGCTTGATGCCGATATTTAGTCGTTTTAAATCAAATAGCGTATAGATCATTAATTGTCCGGGGCCATGATAAGTAATTTGGCCACCGCGATCGCTTTGTACCACCGGGATATTGCCGGGTGAAATAACATGTTCAGGT
>SCVI01000100.1 GCA_004296925.1 Patescibacteria group bacterium
GGTGATCGCGGCGGACCTCGGAGACTTTGAGTTCGTCAAGACCATCGGCCCGGACACCGACTTGATCCGCATTCGGATCGACACCGCCGCCTTCGTGTTGGCGGCGGAAATCGGATCCCCGCCGGAAGAATTCGCGGTTCAGTCAAATCGGATGAGCCCGGCGGGGGTTCCGATGTTCTACGGTGCCTTCGAGTTGGAGACCGCCAAAGCGGAAACTCTTGATCCAGCGCAGCATGCCGGACAGACGATGTCGATTGGTACCTTCCGAGCGCTCCGCGACTTGCGACTGCTCGACCTTGCCGAGCTGCCGGATCTCCCGAGCGTGTTCGATATGGAGAACCACTATCTGATCCATCCGTTACGGTTCCTTCATGCCTTTGCCGAGGATCTCGCCAAGCCCATTGCCCGTGACGGTCGTGAGCACATCGAATACGTCCCGACGCAGATCGTGACGGAGTACTTTCGGCGCGTGTTCCAGGGGGCTGCCAAGGCGCAGTTGGATGGCCTGATCTATCGCAGCGCGCGCCAGGCTGGCGGCAAAGCCTTCGTGTTGTTTTGTGAGAATGCCCAATGCGTGGAGCCAGGTGCTAAGGGTGAGCTTTGGGACGAGCCGCTGCTGTGTCTTGAGGCGGTGTTGCACGAGCCCTGTCCGGGTCTCCCGAACCTGCTCTGACGACGCTGGGCTGGCGCGCGACGCCGCTGGCGCGGGCCGCAGTACCGTCCGGCGTGCCAGGGTATCCCGCGGCGGCAAGGGCCGGGTTCTCGGAACGCTCCAGGTGCTACTCTTTTTGTAGCGATGAACGGGGCGGCTTCGGCAGGTTTAACTTGAGCGATCGTTTGCTCGGCGAATGGGCTTAAGCGGAGAGTTGGGCTGTGGATACCGCTAAGAGCGCGGCTCGCCGCGGTGTCGATTTCACGAGACTGTTGAATTCAAGCGCCTAGTCAGACAGAAACAGATCGCCTGGTCTGACGCCCAACGCGCCGGCAATCTTCACTAAGAAGCGCAGCGACGGATTTTCCTCAGCGCGTTCCACGCCCGCGACATAGCGCATCGCGACATCCGCCTCATGGGCAAGCTGCTCCTGTGTAAGGCCTTTCGCCTTACGCAAGCGGCGAATGTTACCGCCAACGATCGCCTCCCACTCCATCTCGCGATGAAGCGGTGATGGGCAATATAGCTCCAGGATCTATATTGCCTATTTCGTTTACCTCCAATGGGCAAAATAGAT
>SCVI01000039.1 GCA_004296925.1 Patescibacteria group bacterium
TTTGAAACGAACATCGTTATGGAAGGTGGCTCTATTGAGCTAAATGGTGCGGGGACATTAATGACTACCGAGCAATGCCTTCTAAACAAAAATAGAAACCCCGAACTCTCACGTGAACAGATTGAGAAGTATTTAAGTGACTATCTGAACGTGCGTCATTTTATATGGCTTAAGGAAGGCATTGAGGGCGATGATACTGACGGACACATCGACGACATTGCGCGGTTTGTAAATGAAACAACAGTGCTTTGTGCATATGAAGATGATGAGTCGAGCAAGAATCACGCAATCCTCAAAGAAAACTTTGAAATACTACAAAACGCCACTGATCAGGATGGCAACAAACTTAACGTAGTAAAACTCCCTATGCCAGGGGTTGTGCCAGCGCACGACCGCGTACTCCCTGCCAGCTACGCAAACTTCTATATTGGAAATACTAAAGTAGTTGTTCCAACATTTGGAACCGAGAACGATGCAAAAGCATTAGAAATTATCCAATCAGTATTTCAGAAAAGAAAAGTGGTTGGCGTAGATGCAACATATCTTGTATATGGACTTGGTACTTTCCACTGCATGAGTCAACAACAGCCAGCGATCTAGCGCAAGAACACGAGGATAGAAACAAGATAGAGAATAACAAGAACGGCAAAAGTGCCGAGGGTTTTAAAGAAAAACGTAACAGCTTCTTTTTTCTTGTTATCAAAATAGAGACGAAGTGGTTCAAAGATAAAAAGAAAACCCATAGTTAGAGCTGAAAGAACGAAGAGTCCGAGTACCCCTATAGGTATGAGGAGAGTATTCTCGAGAGACTTAACTGACGTGAAAGCTCCCATAGTAAAGGCAATACCAACAATATAGAGAGCCGCGAGCGAAGCGTTTACAAATGGACTTAAGCGCATGTGTTCACTATACTCTTCTCTTTAAGATATAAGTTACGGCGACCTTAAAGAACTTCATTGACACTCGGTGTCGGTGAGCTACCATTCACTATAAGATTTATATGAATACAAACAATTCAGAAGATAAAAAGATAGACAATCTTTCGCCTGAACTCAAAAAGTTCATCGAGCCAGATAACAATCAAGTTGTTTCAGGAACTGTTTCTGACTACGTAAAAGCAAGCTCTTCCCCAGTAAGTGCCTATGCTGAACGCACCTTAAACCACACCAACGGTGGTGCGACGCTTCAAGCGGCACTCTGGCTAAAGGAGCATATCAAAAATGGCGGTAAGGTAGTGGTAACGCTCGCTGGTGCGCTCTCCTCTTTCCAGATTGGAATAATGCTCGCAGAATTAATTCGTCAAAACAAAGTGCATTTGGTTTCTGCAACGGGAGCAAACCACGAAGAATCGTACTACCGCTACGTTGCTCACTCCCATTACGCATACATCCCTCGCTACACCGAACTAACTCCTGAACAAGAAGCAGAACTAAGAGACGCAGGACTACGCAGAATTACCGACACATTCCTTCCAGAAGATGAAAGTGTTCGAATTATGGAACCGCACCTTTTGAAGATGTGGCATGAAGCGGAAGAAAAAGGAGAAAGTCACTACCCACACGAATATTTCCGTAGACTCTTCGCGGAAAAACTTATTACACCTGACTCAAAAGCTAACCCGGACGATTGCTGGACATACGCGGCATATGAAAAAAATATTCCTATCGTGATCCCTGGATTTGAAGACTCAACGATGGGCAATATTTTTGCAAGCTACACCTACAAAGGTCCTCACAAAAAAGCAGGCGACCCTTCTGTTGATCCAAAGGTTATGAAGTCAGGCTTAGAGTACTTCCACCTTATGTACGACTGGTATATGAAGGAATCTAAAGACGCTCCCATTGCCTTCTTGCAGCTCGGTGGCGGTATTGCGGCTGACTTCCCTATTTGCGTCGTTCCTTCCATTAAGCACGACCTTGGCAACCACAACGTACGCGACTGGGCAGGCTTTATTGAAATAGGCTCATCCCCAATGTCTTACGGCTCATACTCAGGTGCCGGCGGAAAAGAAAAAATTACGTGGGACAAACTTTCAACCGACTCCTACTACAACATTATCCAAAGCGACGTGAACGTCGCCTTCCCTTGGATCGCTGCCATCCTTTTGGATCTTTAATCTGAAATAGCTTCCAGAATCGCCAGATCTCTTGGAACAATGTATATCTTGCCTTCAATGCTCGTTGCCTGATTTTCAGCTAGTATTTGTTTGGCTTTCTCGAGCGACATCCACACCAATACAAAACCTCTGTCTTTCTCATGTTGAGTAAAGTCAGGAATACCCTTCACGCCTTTTACCTTTGCGAGATAACAGTATGAAATTTGTCGGATAGTGAAAATCTTTCTGTACTCAAGAACCGAACCTATTTCCCTCTCTACTTCAATCTCGCATCCTATTTCCTCTACGCTCTCTCTCTGTAAAGCAGATAATTTATCTTCAGAACCTTCAAGACCACCGCCCGGTAACTTGTAGTAGTTTTCCTTGGAAACATGAAGTAACGCAATCATTCCATCTTCGTCAAAAACAACCGCCCTCGCAGCTTCTCGCAAAGGGTAACCTTGAGCCTCGTCTTCAGAAACGTTTTCAGGATTGAGAAATAAAATTTGCTTCATTGTGTCATTATAATCACCTTCCCCCAATTCGCGACCTCGAGTTAGAACCGCATTCGGTTAAGCCCTGCAAAGCGGATTAACTACATTTAACATCCTCAGAACAACGCGTCTCGAGCATATGACTACTTTCCTCCAGTTATAAATTTCAGGAATTTATAACTGCTTTTATACCTCCATCTTGAATAAAGCTCTTTTAAAAATGACCTCTTTTCAGGATTCGGTTCATGGACGATTTGTAAACTTAGGTTTGGATATTGCGACTCTATGAGCTGCAAGACTAAGTTAGTTATTTTTACAATATCCTCTAAGACGCCTGGCAAGGTGTATACGCTTACCGACGGAATCGGATGAAGTCTGTGTAGTGGGTTCGCGCAAATTGCAAAACTTGATTCACGGATGGCACCCCAGCTTCCGTGCGAAAAAGTAGATGTCCAATCGTAATACGCGTCGTATATATCTTTGCACCCAGCTTCTTCGCTCAACTTTCTTAAAGTAGAGCTGGTCCAATGACCCAGTTCTATGTCCGAAAATTCTTCCCAACGGTCTTCGTTCGCGATTTGCTTTAAAAACTTCTCGTCTATGAATGCTGGCTTATCATTCGAATCTCTCGCTTTTAAATAGCTGAGTTTCATTTGACCAATCCCATAATTTCTAAATTCATTCCAGATATTTGAATCATCCTTCTTTATTAAGTATGCGAGCGTTATAAAAGATTCAACACATGACCGGAGAGTCAATCTGCCGACAGCACCTCGAGAAAGGTTTGTCACAACCATCTCATCTAAAAGTCGTAAAACGTAGAATCCAGTACCAAAAATGGTGTCGTGTTTAGCATCAATAGCACTCGAATTATCTGTTTTTAGAAAGTGCAGTAAAAGAAGATGTCTTGCCCGATTCACTTGAGTGTTGGTTATCTTAATCTTATCTCTCCTTTGTTCTTCTCTAGGCATAGGAGCACATAGCGTTGTTTGCAGACATGCTTTCCAAAAATCTTCCGGCCATTCGCTTGCTTCAGCGGGGAAAGATATTTCGCTTGCTCGTATCGAAGGACGCACTTCGCGCATATCGCCCTCGTTAGGGTAGTTCACTATCGGAGAACCCATTGATCGGGGCATAGAGAATTTTCCGGTAAGGATTAAACAAAAAACCTTTACCCAGCGACAATCCGTAGCTTCTTGAGATTGGTGGTCAAGAGTAACCAGAACACCCTTCGTTAGAAAGTCAGCTACTTGTGCCTCAGTCCCAGCCATAACATTCCCAAATACTTCTTCCCAATCCTTGTATGCGGGAAGTCGAGGAAAGAGAACCAACGTCTGGAGGATTGATTTGGCATGAGGGTGTGAATCATGAAGTAAATTTAAGAGTGCAACTCTATCTGCTTTTGGCCAAGAGGCGATGCCTGATATCGTAACGTCCGAAAGTGCTTCGTGACCCATGACGAAGGCGCCAACTTTACGGAAAATATCTAAAGCCTCCTCTCTTGTTAAGTTTGCGATGAGAAGCACCGCCCAAAGCATTTGAGGCATTCTGTCATCCTTCCACGAAGAAGGAGTCATGGGCATTTGACGGATAGGCGGTTTTAAAACAGAACCCTCTCTTTTATGCTTTGATATATTACTCGATCTGTTTTCTTCTTTATCTTTTTTAGATTCTGACATCAACTGAATTATAAACCTCTCAGAGTAAAAATACGTGTCTCGAGCACGATAACCTATCACGACTTGGCTGCAGGGGAAGGAATCGAACCCTCATTGGCCCTTTTCAGAAGACTCTTAAATTAAAGTCCTCTGAGAAGGGGCTGTTCTGCCATTAAACTAACCCGCAATAGCATACATTATAGCATACTTTGAATCAAAAATCAATCACTTTATGCACAATAAGCACAGAGGTCACAACATTTGCCACTAAATCTATACTGTCACCATCTTAAGAGCGAGTACTTACTTTCTGGAACATTGGTATAACAAAATTAAACCATCCATGCTAGTCGCGCAAATTAGAGAAGAAACCACCACATATATCGACTATTCTTTATTCAATAGAGTTTCAGCGACCCGAACCGAGTGTCCAAAAATAACAGCACCGATAACGCGATCATCAATTTCAGTTGACGTTGAGGACTGAATTGAGAATCCGCCTTTTATTAATAAGTTTGATAAGTCAGCAACTATTGTTGAAAATCTCTCTTCCACTTTCCCTTTTGGTAAAAGCAAGAACTTATCGAGATCGCCCTCTGCAATCCCTGTGGTGAGATAGAGAATATTTTCCGCATAAACCTTTAGATGTTTAGGATCTTTTAATGGATACAGATCCCAAGCCGAAGTAAATAAGTTTTTGTTTTTACTCTCTATTGACTCCTTACCTTTTTTCTTCAAAGGCATGACCTCTTTCTTTAAGGCTGGGTCGAGCGCCTTTTTTGTCGACTTTTCTTCTGTTATACGAAAGACGTAACCCGCTCGGACAAAAGATTTATAAAACACCAGTAGCGTGTCTAACTTTTCCGTATCTCTGCGCATCATCCTCCCTATATTTGTGATACCCCATCGCCAATTACAATAACGATTGATTGAATATTGCGTCTCGTTAGAAAACAACTCTGGGTAATTGTAGAACGAATTGTACGCAGCAATCCAGTTCGCGTCATTTACACTCCCAGTAACATCAAGTTCAATTATTGGAACAAAAAGAGCCGTGCCACATTTTCTGCAGTAACGATCTATGTCACCCACTTTAAGGGTCACCTCCACTCCGCAGTTTTTACATTGAACAGTTCCCTCCACAAACATATCTTAACTCGGAACAAAATAGATACAGAACTTAATAACAAAGAGCGTCTCAGTACATCTCCGATGCTAAGAGCTTTGGATGAAGGCGGAAAAATTGAACCATGCCCTACCATACCCCCACCTAAACGAATAAAACGCGCAAAAAAGAGAGTAAGGCTTGGCCTAGCGGCCTTGAGCGCTCTCTTTTTTGTGCGTTTTATGAAGTGACCTTTTACCACCCAAACTGCTTCCCAACATCTTCACTCGTCTCACGTCGTCGTATCAATTTTATCTCACCGTTTTGGCAGATTATCTTTGCAGGAGATGAGAGGAGGCAGTGGTGTGAGGCAAGGGCGTCTTGGTATGCTCCTGTGTCATAGAAGGCAACGTACTGGCTCTCACTGTCATCCAAATCCTCAAGGCGAGGCATACTAATATTTCCACCTCCTGCGGTGTATTTATCGTCTGAGTCGCACGAAGAGCCAGCAAACCACACACGCTGGAGTTTGCGGTTCTTCATGTTGTTTACTGGTGTCACGTGCCACTTTTGCTTCAATGCCCACGTGTCCAAAAGGTCGTTCATAAAACTTCCGTCAATGACGTACCACTTGCGAGTTCCCTCTTCACTCACCGACTTCTCGGTCAAAATTTTGTAGATAGTAAGTTGCGCTGGTGCGGCAACGTAGCGTCCCCACTCAACAATTAAGTTTGGGTGTTTCACTCCTGTTTTGTCGCAGTAGTTTTTTGCAGTCTTAACGATTCGGTTAATAGCAGACTTTCCGTTATAAAACTTCCCTTTCTTTTCATAAGGAACTCCAGCACCTCCTCCCATATCAATAGTGTCGAGTCCTGGGTTTTTCTCACGAAGTTTTTCGTATATCTCAAGCGCACGCTTTAGTGGCTCAATGAGTCCATCTACTTTCTCAATTTGCGATGAGATGTGGTAGTGAAGCACACTTAAGTTTCTTATTTTGCCGAGCTTTAATATTTCATCTTCACGAAAACCATAACGGTTGAAGCGCTTATCCCAGTGCGACTGCACACGGACGCTCATGTTAAGGCGAATGCCTGTCTCGCCCTTGAACTTCTTAAAGCGTTCTAACTCGTTGTAGTCTTCGATGATTGGAATAACGGTAAGACCTTTTTCTTTGAGCTCCTCAATGAGTGCAATGTACTTTTCAGTTTTGGGACCATTACAAATAACCCGAATCTTCGGGTTGAATCTCTGCTCCATTAACATTTTCTTCACGAGCCATAGCTCGTTTACGCTCGCAACATCAAAGTGTCCTCCTTCTGACACAACCGGCAACACAAACTCTTTGTTCTGATTTACCTTCATTGCGTAGTGATAGTAGAACTTTCCTTTGTAGTTGTTGAGCTTTATGTACGCATCAAAAATATCAATCAAGCTTCGTACCCGATTTTCAAGAATAAACGGAAATACAATTTCGAGAGGTGTTCCGTATTTTTTTATTAAGTCAGCAACGTTGTACTGATAGTTCCCTTCCTTTACCAAAAGACTCCCATCGGGAGTGATGTCGAAAAACTGCGTGTTGTACTCCTCGTGACCGAGTTTCCAAAATTGTTTGTAGTTCTTTTTCAATTCAACGTTATTAGGAAATATAGGTTACGCACGTAATCGTAAGAAAAATGACAGATATGTCAAGGTTTTTCAGAAATTACCAGTGCGCGGAGTTTTCAAGATCGCTCTGCCAAGAAAGCGCTGAAATAGTAGTATGCCCCTGAGTCAACTTGAATATTCTCACGAATGGGACCGGTGCCACCACCTCTTCGTACCTCATCACGAAGCTTTTGACGTTCTGGATCGCGTTTTGAGCTAGGTTTTAATCTTTCTCGTGCCATGTAATTTCATACTACACTTCTCAACTCGCATGTCAAAAAACCTCTTTTTTGAAGAGTATTTTCACAAAAACCAAAGTCATTAAGTAGCTCCTTTTCTTCTGTCCCGTTTACCCCGTTTACGACTTCGCTTTTGTAGCGAACGGCTGCCGTGCGTTATTTTGGGACTATACGCAATGGTCCGTTCTCACTTGAACATCGACCGGATAAGTTTCGATACGAGATCGAAACGGTTTCCGCATGGAATTGTTCCACGACCAGCTTCCGCTAGCCGTGCCTTGTTACAACTTACTCCCTGTCACCGAACTTGCCGTGGGTCGCGATAAACGCGAACGTCGGGCATTCCCGGCTCCCTTGAGTTGATGGGCGGTGAGTACAAAACTCGAGAACGTATTCACCGTAGTATGGCTGACCTACGATTACTAGCGATTCCAGCTTCAAGAGGTCGAGTTGCAGACCTCTATCCGTACTGAGGACGCGTTTTGGGATTTGCTCCACCTTACGGTATTGCTTCCTTTTGTCGCGCCCATTGTATCACGTGTGCAGCCCAAGACATCAGAGGGACATGCTGATCTGGCGTCATCCCCACCTTCCTCTCCCGTGAGGGAGCAGTCTCGCCTGACATTTAAAACAGACAACGGGGGTTGCGTTCGTTTACCCACTTAAGGGAACAGCTCAAGCCACGAACTGACGACGACCATGCATCACCTGCTATACACCCTCGAAGGCTGACTTCCTTTCGGAAGCCGTGCAGTATAGTTTCTAGTCTTGGTAAGGTTCTTCGCTTACCTACGAATTAAGCCACATGATCCACCGCTTGTGCGAGTTCCCGTCTATTCCTTTGAGTTTTAGTCTTGCGACCGTACTACCCAGGCGGTTCCCTTAACGCGTTAGCTTCGCCACGAAGAGGGTCGATACTCCTCATAGCCAGGGAACATAGTTTAGGGCGTGGACTACAAGGGTATCTAATCCTTTTCGCTACCCACGCTTTCGTGCCTCAGTGTCAGGAATGTCCCAGTACGCTGCCTTCGCATTCGGTGTTCCCCATGATATCAACGGATTTCACCCCTACACCATGAGTTCCACGTACCTCTTACATCCTCTAGCGTTACCGTTTCCCCTCGAGCCTTCGGGTTGAGCCCGAAGGATTTAAAAGAGGACTAATAACACCACCTACGCACCCTTTACGCCCAGTAATTCCGGATAATGCTTGGGGCCTCTGTATTACCGCTCCTGCTGGCACAGAGTTAGGAGCCCCTTATTCATGAGGTACTGTCAAAACTTCATCCCTCATAAAAGATGTTTACGCCCCGAAGGACTTCATCCACCACGCGGCGTCGCTCCGTCAGACTTTCGTCCATTGCGGAAGATTCTCGACTGCGGCCTCCCGTAGGAGTAAGGACCGTATCTCAGTTCCATCGGTGGGGGTCAGCCTCTCAGCTCCCCTAAACGTCATAGCCTTGGTGAGCCATTACCTCACCAACTAGCTGATATTACGCAGGCTCCTCCTAGAGCGGATTGCTCCTTTACACCTTAGTGACCATCGGGAATTGCGCCATCTTTCGATGGAATATGCCCGACTCTAGGGTAGATTCCTACGCGTTACTACCTCGTCTGCCGTGGGTCTAAACCCACTCGACTTGCATGCCTTATCCACGCCGCCAGCATTCATCCTGAGCTAGGATCAAACTCTAAGTAAGAACCTCATGCCTCCAATTGAAGGGCACGAGATTCGATAAACGGAACAGAAGAAAAGGAAGAAATTCCTATTTCCTCTTTGTGCTCTTAATAACTTTCTTTACTGGTTTTTTGTGATTGCACTTACTATTGAATTTTCAAAGATCGTTTGGGGCAAAAAAAAGCCGAAGCTTTCCCCGCTTCGGCACTACACATAATGGTTACTAATCGCTAGATTCTAGTGAGTAGATTCCATAGTGAGTGACAAAGGTACGCTCATCGCTTATGACGAGCGTGACAGTTATACTACCTCGCGGTTTATAACGAGTCAACCCTGCTGTGCATAGAGCTGTTTTCACTGTATAGTGTCCAAAAAGTCCTTTATATACAGCATTATTTGTATGCCATCACAATCAAAAAAACCAACGAAATCCGCATCTAAAAAAGCTCCAGTTACCGTCATCTCCCTTGGGGGTTCGATGATAGTCCCCAATCTCCCTGACCCAAAATTTGTGAAGGAATTCGTAGAGGTCATCAAAGCAAGAGTAAAGAAAGGACGTCGTTTCATCATTGTGGCAGGAGGTGGGAAAGTATGCCGAAACTATCAGGACGCACTCACTGAAATTCGAAAAATCTCAAGCGACGAGAATGATTGGATGGGTATTTATTCAACCCATTTCAACGCACAGTTTATGCGCCTCGCTTTTGGCACACTAGCGGAGAAAGAAATCGCTATCCGATTTGGAAAGAAAATTAATTTTAAGAAATCGGTCCTCGTTGCAGCGGGCGAACTCCCTGGACACTCAACTGACTTTGATGCCGTACTTCTTGCGAAGATGTTTGGAGGCAATCACGTCGTAAACATTTCAAATATTGATTTTGTGTACACTGCAGACCCAAGAAAAGATAAAAACGCAAAAGCAATTCCAAAACTTAACTGGAAAGAGTATCTAGCGCTCCTTCCTAAAAAGTGGACCCCTGGATTCTCATCCCCTTTTGACATGAAGGCGGCGGAGATTGCGAGAAAAGCAGGACTTACTGTTTCAATCGTGAACGGTCGCTCCTTTGACGATATCAAAAATGCACTCGACCAAAAGGAGTTCCGTGGAAGCACTATTGCTGGCTAGTTAAATTACCGTTATCCGAAGCAAGAAACAATCTACGCAAAATACTTTTGCGTATCACTCGACCACTGACACTGATTCCGACTTCAGCAAAAATTCCTGAGCTGGTTTTTATTACACTTCTGACCTCGCCTGGAGGTTTCTTCCTTAATACGGGAGTTGGATTCGATATGATTTCAGGATTCCAAAACATGAGGATTGAAAAAAGTAATATCTCTACGACTTTTTAGGAATCACAGGTACTGCGGGTGCGAGCGTATTTTGTATCTCTTTAAGGGTTGTGTCATTAACGATTCTCGCCAGTTCCTCAGGGGGCATAACTATCATGGCCATCCCTCCGAAGTTAAAAAGGTCGTTGCATTCCTTTACGTTTTTTAATGTATTGATTGCAAACGAACCTTCAACCATAAACTCGTCCACGTTACGCCCCGCGTTACCCATTCCGCGAATTGCGCCACTCTCTATAGAGCCCCAAAGTGCGGTAAATTTTCTCTGGTACTCCTCTGCATCTTCTGGTCTCGTTAAACGGAGCGCATTTCGAAAATGTCCAATTGCCATTCCATACTCGCCCATTTGGACTGCCTTCTCTGCCTTTAGAAGCAATGCATCGGGAGATTCCTTACTCTCTTTCCCTTTTCCAAAAAAATTGAACTTCATGCAGAAACTAACGTTTCTTCTTCGGCTCCACTTGTGGTTTTTGCATTTTTTCAATCGTAACAAGGAGTGGTGATCCAATGAATACTGACGAGTATGTTCCGACTATAACTCCAATAAGAAGTGCAGTCACAAAGAAGTGCGTCACAGCAGGACCCAAGATAAGCAATGTTGCGAGGACAAAAACAACGGTGAGAGATGTATTAATTGAGCGATTCAAAGTTTGTGAAATAGATTTACCGACCGTCTCCTCAAACGGCTCAGCAATCTTTTTATCATGATTCATTTTAAGATTTTCTCTCACGCGGTCAAACACCACGATAGTATCGTGCACCGAGAAACCTAAGACCACCAAGACGGCGGTAACAAAGAGCGTATCCACTTCCGCACCCATGAAATGTCCGAGAATGGAGAATGCGCCAACAGGGATGATGACGTCGTGCGCAAGAGATACCAGTGCTATAAGTCCATATTTCCATGATGAGACTGGTTTAGAAACGTGCCTGAACGCGAGCATGATGAAGAGGGCAATCGCGACTAACACGAGAACAATCGCCCATACTGACTTCGTCTGAAGTTCCGTACCGATAGTGGGACCAATGGAGTCATAGCGCTTTTGTTCAAAAGTATGAGTACCCGAAGTAAGCGCAAGATTCATGGCAGAAAATTGTTCAGGCGAAAGAAATGGTGTACGGATAATGTATCCCGTCTCCCCTGTTGGTCGCACCGATGAACCTTCAATGCCGACACTCTTGAGCGCCTCCGAGACCTCCTCGTTCGTTGGTGCCGGTGACTCGTTGTATGCAATTTCCAGAAGCGAACCACCATTAAAGTCGATACCAACCTTTAGTCCCCACGTAAGAAGCGCGACAACTGAAATCGCAACCAAAACTGCCGAGACTCCGTAAAAAATATTTCTGTGTTTAACAATCCACATACGCTATTTATTTAATTCATTACCGAATAGAAAATGAGATGCCTTCGAAGTTAATGAACCGAACCCAAGCGCTAGAAGAAGTGTTCTCGTTAGCGTGATTGCGGTAAACATAGAGACGATGACACCGATTACGAATATAAGCGCAAATCCTTTAATAACAGCTGTCCCTCCAAGCCAAAACAAAATCACTCCCGTAATAATTGATGAGAGGTTGGAATCGCGAATTGAGCTCCACGCACGTTTGAATCCTTCGCGGATTGCTTCACCTAGCACTTTACCTTTCGCTAACTCTTCTTTTGTTCTTTCAAAAATAAGAATGTTCGCATCAACCGCCATACCTATAGAGAGGATGAACGCAGCCAAACCAGCTGTGGTGAGCGTGACAGGAATTAATTTGAATATTGCGAGGTTAAGCGCAACGTAGAACGTAAGTGCGAAAACAGAGATCAGGCCTGGCAAGCGATACCAAACAATGAGAAACAATGCGACGAGCACAAAGCCCCAAATGCCTGCATCAACGCTTTGTGTAAGCGCCTTTTCACCAAGCGATGCTCCAACTGTTTGAGAAGATACGAGTTCAATAGGAACAGGAAGTGCGCCAAAGTTAAGATTACGTACTAATTCGCGGGCTTCGTCCGGTGTAAATGTTCCTGTAATAGTAGCCTCACCATTTGGTATAACTTCTTGAATAACTGGAGTTGAAATTGGTGTTCCGTCTAGGAAAATCCCTAATACTTTGCCAGTATTTTTCTCTGTAATATTTTTAAATCGCGTAGCACCCTCAGTATTAAACTTAATAGCAATTATAGGTTGATTCGAAAGCGTGCCTCCGCGGCCAGATGAAAATTCAAGCGTTGCGTGATCTAAGTACTGTCCTGTGAGCCCTGTTTCTGTATACACTAATGCTCCCGTACTATCGGTACTTTGCAAAAGAAATTCTAACGTAGGGGTTTTCCCAATGGCTGATACTGCTTGTGATAAATCAGTAACCCCAGGAAGTTCAACAATAAGACGGTCTTCTCCTCCACCAACGACACCGCCTCGTTCAATTTGTACTAACGGTTCTGAAACACCAAACGCGTTTACTCGTCGCTCCACCACATCACGAAGTGATGCCATGGCGGATGGTATATCTCCCGAAGAAACTTTTGATGTGTCCGCACGATACAAAAGATGTGAACCGCCTGCCAAATCTAATCCGAAATGAAAAGGAAATTTAGAGGTTGGCTTTTCTGAGTCGAAAACAAACCATCCGATTCCTACACCTACCAAAAGGAGTATTACCGCAAAAATCCGTACTTTCCACATATTGCTTTAGAGTATGCCATAGCTCACCCTTCGGGGCTAGCTATAGGTATTTTGCTTTAAGTGCCACTAAGTTTGCAAAAATTTCAGTAACCGCGATAGGTCCAACCCCTCCTGGAACCGGAGTGAAAACGCTGGCTTTCTCAGCACACAGCGGATCCGCATCCCCAACCACTATCCCACCAGACTCGCTCGTACCACCATCAATGATAACTACTCCCTCTTTGACCATATCGGGCTTAATAAGCGCAGGAGCCCCTGCTCCAGAAATAATAATGTCGGCATTTTTTGTGGCCTCAGCTACATTGTCTCCCTTTACTAATACGGTAACGTTCGCGCCGAGTCTTTTAAACAAAATATTTGCAGGCCTCCCTACTAACCTACCTCCTCCAATAAGAACTACGTTTGCGCCTTCTACAGTTACATTATTTCGTTTAAGTATGTACCACATTGCGGCAGGTACTGGAGGGATTGCGGGAAATTCATTAGAGCTCGTCTGAAAATCCCGTCCTGTCTGTGATGCTAATTCCTGGGCTACGGGACGCTCGTCTCGTCCTCGCTGTACTTCCAGTACACCTCGAACTCCGACTCGATCCCTCGCCTCAGGAGATTCGCCTCTCGGCTCGGACACCCCGTTTTTCAGACGAGCTCCCACAAAAAGTTTGAACGCCTCGTCGCTCAATACATCAACATCAAGGTGTGCGGGAATGGCGTTCTTTGCAACATCAACATCAATACCCGGAGGGAGCGGTAACTGCAAAATCACTCCATCATGAACAGATGCTTTTTTTACTGCATCAACAACATCGTCAAGAGTTGCATCGTCTGATACGTGGTATTCAACAACATCAATATCGAGAGCTCGTGCAGCGCGCTTCTTTATACCAACGTATGATTGCGTCACAGGACTCGTGGTTGCAATAACTACACCAAGCGAAAGTGCGCCGAAGCGCACACGACTCTCCCGAATTTCTTCTGTTCGCTCAGAAGCGAGTCTCCTTCCATCTACTATCATGTCTAGAACATATCATAGACTTGAAGCAATCGCATAGTCACTCACCCTCTGGATCTGTCACTTATTTTTATTGTGGTACATTCGGTACCAATCCACAAACTTTTGTACTCCTTCTTCAATAGATATATTCGCTTTAAAGCCTAACTCCTCTTCCGCTTTTTTTGTACTTGCGTATGTCTCTCTCATATCGCCCGGTTGCATAGGTTTATTTACAATGTTTGCCTTTACGCCGAGCGCTTGTTCAAGCACCGAAACGAAACTCATCAACGCTACAGGGGCTCCACGACCAAGATTGTAAATATTGAACCCTGACTTAAGTTTAAGTGCAACCAATCTAAGTCCGTCAACGATATCGTCGATATAGGTAAAATCGCGCTTCATGTCGCCATTATTGTAAATTTCTATTGTTTCGCCATTCAATATTTTCTCTGTAAAAGAAAAGAGTGCCATGTCTGGTCTACCCCATGGCCCATACACAGTAAAAAATCGTACCGCGGTAATATTCATATCAAACGAGTCTGCATACTCTCGACACAGATTCTCCCCAACTTGTTTTGTTTTTGCATACACCGATAACGCTTTACCCAAGTCTTGATTCTCTAGAAATGGAGTGTCCGTGAGGTCGCCATACACAGAGGACGATGACGCAAATATAACAGGAGGTGCACCGTGCACGCGCGCTAATTCCAAAACATTCTTTGTGCCGATTTCGTTAGAGCGAATGTAGACCTCTGGATGCGAGATTGAGTATCGAACGCCAGCTTGAGCAGCAATGTGATAAATCAAATCAAACGAGTGAGTATCAAAAACCTTTGAGAGTTCATCGAGATTCGCAATATCAATTTCATACAATGCGACTGATTCTGAAAAATGCTGAATCCTGTCACGCTTCAATTGCGGGTCATAGTACTCATTAATATTATCGACGCTGACCACTTCGTGTCCTTCTGAAAGAAGTCTGCCAATAAGATGACTTCCTATAAAACCAGCCCCGCCTGTTACGAGCACTTTCATTTTCTCAATTCTTCAGGAACAAATGATTCGTAGCGACCCTTCGTTGAAACAAATGCATCAAGGGAATCCATAACGTATGTGTGACCGAGTTGGTTCGTAATTTTCGTACCATCCATAAGAATTGGGTACGAATAAAATCTCCACGAACCAGGGGCGGTTGGAATTTTCCCACGTGTAAGATGCCAGAAAAAGAAATAAACAAAACGAATGAATATAGGTGGCACAGGGATGGTTTTCTTCCCTACCGCACGCGCCATATCCTTAACAAATACTGGTTTACCGGGAGGAGTGAGATTATAAATTTCGTGCGCTCCACCTTTTACAGCGTCAAACGAAAGCTTCTCCACAATGTCGTTTACATCATCCTCGTGGACAAACTGTCGTACCCATCCTTTAGTAGCAGGTACCCATGCAACAAGAGCCGATACTAGCCCATACACTCCCCCCTTTAATTGCCCTGATAGTGCAGATTGCAATCCGAAACGGATACGCATAAACCTTCCTCGTGGCCCCGTAATAGCTGCGGGACGAACAACTGAAACAATTGGAGAGCGGACGGATTCTGCAATCATTTTATTGAGGATTTCTTCAGCTCGTCTTTTTTCAACGCCGTAAATATACTCACTCTCGAGCATCTCTTCGCTCTCTTTGAAATAATGCTCGAACGTATTCGTGTGATACGCACCATAAATAGATGCGGTAGAAAAGTGAACTAGGCGCTTCACAAAATCATTTTGAAATGCAAAATCAAAAACAGCGCGCGATCCTTCTACGTTCCATTTCCAAGTTGTTTCGGGATGTCCGTAGAGTGCTCTAATTTGCCATGCAGTATGTATGACTATGTCTGGCGATAGACGAGCAACTTCCTCCTCCCATGTACCATCAGAAGTATTTGCTGTAATCCAATGAATTTTATTGTTACCAGAAAGCGATTCAGGCATCGGCTCTTTATCAAGCGCAATGATTCTTTCAACGTCATCGCGTTTTGCAAACTGCTCGCACAACATAGTGCCAACGTAACCTGCTCCTCCTGTGATAAATAATGTGTGCTTCATACAATCCAACGAGAAATCAATGTTTTAAGTGTTCGGAGCGTTATGGATAAATCGAGTAACGGTGATCGATGACGGACGTAATATAAATCATACGCTAGTCGGAGGCGTGATTCTTCAATAGATTGCGGACTAATATTTCCTGGACTATATCGTTGATTAACCTGTGCCCACCCAGTAATACCAGGCGTAACCGTGTAACGTGACGTATAAAACGGTATTGAATCGGCAAGTCTCTCAGCAAGAGCCACAATATCGCTTCGTGGACCTATGAGCGATAAGTCACCTCGTAAGACAGTGAGCACCTGCGGTAACTCATCGAGAGATGTTTTTCTAAGAAACGAACCAACTTTGGTTACCTTATTCTCACTCTCACCAAGCCAGACTCCCTGCTCGTCATTTGTCATCGTTCTGAATTTAAGTACTGAAATTTTCTTACCACCCTTCCCCATACGCTCCTGCGTAATAAAAAGCTTCCCAGAACCTTCTATAAATAGAGCTGCCCATACGAAAGGAAGAATAACTAGAAAAACGACGAACAATATAACCCCGCACAGTAAATCAAAAAACCGTTTCGCGATTGCGTAAAAAAATTGCTCGGGTTTACCATTTGAAATCAACCACCTATAGGACAGTGCGCGCGGAGTAATTCTACGAAAAAGATCTTCATACACTTTGGCAAAATTCAAAAAACGACCTTCGAAGTGCACTCTGTTCGATAGTCTTGCGAACATAGACTGAGTCTCTTCACTACCAATATCCATAATTATAAAATCTGGTTGTGTAGCGAGAGCTTCTTCTACCTCGTCCGTAATAGTGTCTATATTTTTCCCAGACACCGATATAGTCCTTTCAATAAAAAATGAACACGTCCCATTTTTTGCTTCGTGCGCCACCTCATCAAAATCGGTTCCATCTCCAATAAGCATAGCGCGTGCTTTACTCCTTCCAAATATCAAAGGCGCCCAAAAATGCCACGCCGACACAAAAGCTACTGACACAAGAAGATAAATAAAGAGTGTCGTTTTTGGAGTGATGCCAAACAATGGCACAAAAAAGAAGAACACCGTCGCGAGGAGCATATTAACGATTTGTGCAACGAAAATCGTTCCCGGCACTTCACGTCTTGAAATCGCCGTTTCAGAGTCATAGAGACCTGCGCTAAAGAAGACGAGTATGAAAAGAATGGTGAGTATAGAAAACGGCACAAGGTGGAGGACAACGTCAGCTGAACTCGGTACACCCAAAATGCGGATTGAGAGTGCTATAGGCACTGCTAAAAGAAGGAGTATGATGTCTCCCCCAACAAGTAGGAATCTCATTAAAACGCGTGCTGGCATGAACGTCTACAGGTACAATACGGAATAAAGAGATATATGGCAACTCATACGAAAGTACTTTTCGCTATCACTAAGTCCAATTTCGGAGGAGCACAACGATATGTCTATGACATTGCTCGATCTCTCCCAGAACAATTTGACCCAGTTGTTATGTTGGGTGGAGATGGGTGGCTCCTTTCTACCCTTACTCAGAAAGGTATTAAGGTGGTTACTGTTCCCGCACTTCAAAGAAACGTAAGACTGTTTTCTGATCTACGTGCTTTTTTTGAGATTGTAAAAATAATTAAACTAGAAAAACCAGATATTGTGCATCTCAATAGCTCAAAAATGGGCATATTGGGTGGTGCGGCGGCGCGCCTTATTGGGGTAAAAAGGATAATTTTTACATCTCACGGTTGGAGCTTCAATGAAAAAAGACCCGGATACCAAAAAAAGATTCTCTGGATACTTCAGGCAATTACTATTCTTCTCGCACATTCCACCATTGCGGTCTCAAAAGATATTCGTAACCATGCTCCAATCAAAAAAAATGTTGTGCTTATTTATAACGGTATAGAGACTCCACGCTTTATCAATAAAGATGCGGCGCGCGCCACGCTCACGCACCTCAGCAGAATTACATCATCAACCAAAATCATTGGCACTATTGGCGAGCTCCATAAAAATAAAGGCCACGACATACTCTTACACGCTATTTCAATTTTAAAAAAACGAGATGTCGACACGTTCTTAGTAATTATTGGTGAAGGCGAAGAAAGGCGACGTTTGCAAACAGTAATAGAAAGAGAGAACCTCTCAGATTCAGCAATACTTTTAGGACACATAGATGACGCCGCAACACTGCTGAAAGGTATGGATATATTTGTATTTCCATCGAGAACCGAAGCTCTTGGATATGCGCTCCTCGAAGCGGGTTTAGCGGGGGCCTCTGTTATCGCATCTAATGTTGGAGGTATTCCTGAAATTGTAGAAAACCAAGTCTCAGGCATCTTAGTGCAGAGCGAAGATCCTGAATCGCTTGCTGACGCAATAGAACTACTTCTGAAAAACGAATCACATCGTGCGAGTTTGGGTGCTTCATTATTTAAAAACACACTCGAGCAATTTTCTCAAAAGTCCATGATTCGAAATACTGTCGCACTCTACGAACCAACGCCAACCATTTCGTAGCGGGTATCTTCGTGCACTACACGACCATACATACGCATAGCATTTACTATCCCGAGAAGCGCATATCCTGTAACAACATGCGAACCGCCGTAGCTCATAAACGGAAGCGGAACACCGGTTACCGGTAATAGCCCTATATTCATTCCTATATGAATAATTGAGTGGATTCCGAAAAGTGCTACAACTCCCAGCACAAAAAAGGTTTCAAAGTTGGTAGCGCCTGACTTTGCATTTTCAATCAATCTAAAAAATAAAAGACCGAAGAGCCCGAGTAGTATAAGTGTACCTATTAGCCCCCACTCTTCCGCAAACGCCGCAAAAATAAAATCGGTTTGATTTTCTGGAAGAAATTGCAGACGAGATTGTGTGCCGTACCCAATACCCTTTCCTAAAATTCCACCTGAACCCACCGCAACGGTGGATTGAAATGCGTTGTATCCAGCACCTGAAATGTCAGCGAGCGGGTGAACGAAAGTTATGATTCGAGCTTTTTGGTACGGCGCAAATGCAAATACCCAAAGCAACGAAACAGCAACAACGCCGGTGAGAGCAATAAGTAGTAAATGTCTAAATGGGATTCCTGCAAGCAAAACCATCGCCATCCAAAGCGCTCCAACAATAACTGCCGACCCAAAATCCGGTTGTAGAAACAGCAAAATGAACATAAGAAACATGTACGCTCCAGAAACAAGGATGTGACGAATACGTGCAATTTCGATATGTCGGCGAGAAAAATACTTTGCCAAAAGCACAATGAGGGCAAACTTGGCTGGGTCCACTGGTTGCACCGCGAATGCTCCGAGATTAAACCAACTTTGTGCTCCTTGAAAGACAGAGCCCACAGCAAAAAGAAGTGCGAGGAAAAAAAGTGCAAGGATATATAAAATGGTGACTACGCTCGTTCTGCGAAGAAAATGAAAATCGATGGAGCTCATAATAAAAAAAACAGAGAGCCCAACAACTATCCAAATTATTTGATGCGAAGCGTATTGGTTGTCGCCGCTAAAACCGAACATACTCGCAAGCCCTGCAAAAGAAATGAGAAGCGCGCTCCCCACCATGAACCAATCAGTACTCTTTAATACATTCATATCGTACGCGTATCGCTACTCTTGTATGCGTGCAACAATTTCCGTGCGTACCACTGGACGACTAAAAACATCTTGCCAAGTAAATACCACCGTTTCTTTTACGCGCCCCTGCATCCTCTCTATCTTTGTCTGCGACGCAGTAATTAAAATATCGTTCACATCATAAAGAAGCGATGTTAAAACCACTGGACCCACAGGTGACGCGAGCGTATTTTCAATATCAGCTTTAAGTATTAATGCCTGCTGATCTAACTCCCTCGATACGATAGCTACAGGAGTTGAAACTCTATCCATCGTCGTCCACGTTGCTTGACCAAACACTATGAATGTCCGAGTAGGATTACGCTCCCCAGTAACAATATTTGGTTCAAACACAGGCACTGTTTCCCCTGGCTTTAAAAATGTAACTCCACGCCTTTCTGCGATTAAAATATTCTTTTCATCGAACAATTGGAATGTGTACGGAAGAGCTTGTGTACCTGCTCCACTTTCTGGATTTCTTATCATCGCAACCGCGTGATACACACCTGGTGCAACTTGCACGGAGCGTGCCCATTGTGCCGAGATTCGCGGTGCCTCGCACACAAGGTTACACGACCCATCGCAATCAATACCTTGCTCATCTTGGTTTTTAATACCGTCAAAACATGTTGGTGGATGATAAAAAAAGAAATACCATACTCCTCCTAACACCAAAAGGACTATCAATAAAAAAGAGAGCGCAAAGAAAAGTTGGCGTTTGAATGACCACTGCATATGACAAGTATAACAAAATAATACCCTCGACTGGCGTGGTTAATATTCTTTATTTTTATATCAAATTCTCTGTTCTGGCGACTAGCTACCGGCAAGTGAGTGAGTGTAATGGAAAGCTTACTTACCAATTACCGAACGAGCGACGCCGGAAAGAATTTCGGCTCTGAGAAATTCTTACTCTCCCAAACACATAGATGGTAGTCGCCGGTTGTCGGCATTATATAAAAACACCGACTGTTTAGAGTCGGTGTTTTTATATCAAATCCTCTGTTCTGGCGACTAGCTACTCTCCCCTTTCGAGTACCATCGCCACAATTGCGCTTAACTTCCGAGTTCGGAATGGGATCGGGTGTGACCACAACGTCAAGTCACCAGAACACAAAATTCGATACACACTACACAATGTTGTGTAGTACTACCTATCATCATAAAGAGAACACCGAGCACAAATAGAGCTTGTTATGGATTTCCACGCTTCCCCGCAGAATGGACGAATTAGTACTTCTCAGCTCAATGCATTGCTGCATGTACACTTAAAGCCTATCAACGTGATCATCTCTCACGAGTCTCAACGATACCTAATCTTGGAGGAGGCTTCCCGCTTAGATGCTTTCAGCGGTTATCCCTTCCCGACATAGCTACTCTGCAATGCTCCTGGCGGAACAACAGATAGACCAGAGGTCAGTTCATCCCGGTCCTCTCGTACTAAGGACGACTCTCCTCAAGTATCAACGCTCATAGTAGATAGGAGACCAACCTGTCTCACGCACTTCGTTTCGTGTGTGTTAGAAACACACACGAGCGTTCCTTACGGAACCCCAAATTACTTTGGGAGTCGGACTGTAACTTCATCCTTCAATTTTTTTACAAAAATTGTGTTGGATGATCAACATTCAGTCTCTCGAGGCTAAGCAGCTCTGAGTACTGAGTTCCAAGTCTAGAGTTAAAAACTCTGGACTCAAAACTAGAAACTCTGAACTAACTCATTCCTTCGATATTGTCCTACCAAAGTAGGATTTCATCGATATTAGTTGATTTCTTCACCCACATTCCTATAGGTGACCGCCGTGATTATGATTGACTCTTCTCACCCGACCAGTAATCGGGCTTCGATTTAAAAATCGAATATTATATTTCTAAGACGAAAAAACTTTCAATAACTCTCTCTATGGGGTTCAGACTGTGAAATTGTCCAGAGTATTGAGTTCAGAGTCTAGAGTTTTAAAACTCAGAACTAGGAACTCGCAACTATGAACTGCTTCACGGTCTGAACCCAGCTCGCGTACCACTTTAAATGGCGAACAGCCATACCCTTGGAACCTTCTCCAGCTCCGGGATGTGGTGAGCCGACATCGAGGTGCCGAACTGCGCCGTCGCTATGGACGCTTAGGCGCAACTAGCCTGTTATCCCCAGAGTAACTTTTATCCGTTGGGCTTCCCCTGCATCTAATGCATAAGGTCGGATCACTATGCTCCACTTTCGTGTCTGCTCGATATGTACATCTCACAGTTAAGCCAGCTTGTGCCATTACACGACCGGCACGGTTTCCATTCGCGCCTAGCTGACCTTTGTAGGCTCCTCCGTTACTTTTTGGGAGGAGAGCGCCCCACTCAAACTGCCTGCCACGCACTGTCTCCCAGGTGTTTATCCTGAGGTTAGAAATTGCAACACATAAGAACGGTATTTCACTGGCGAGTCCACAACAACCGAAACCGTTGCTTCAACCTCTCCCGTCTATGCTACGCATATGCGTCACAATCCCAATACGAAGCTACAGTAAAGCTTCTGGGGTCTTTTCGTCTAACTATGAGTAACCGGCATCTTCACCGGTACTGTATTTTCACCGAGCAAGTCCTCGAGACAGTTTCCAACTCGTTACACCATTCGTGCACGTCTGAACTTACCAGACAAGGAATTACGCTACCTTAGGACGATTATAGTTATCGCCGACATTGACCAGGGCTTATAAAGACCAGCACATAGTATTGCTACCATGCACCATCCTTAGTTGACCTTCTGGCATTGGTCAGGTGTCACCCCCTATACATCCTCTTGCGAGTTCGCAGGGAGCTGTGTTTTTGGTAAACAGTCGATTGGAAATCTTTCGCTGCGGCCCCCTAAATTAATAGGAGGCAGGCCTTATCCCGAAGTTACGGCCGCTGTTTTGCCGAGTTCCTTGAGGACCTCTCACTCGTTCGCCTTAGTCTACTCGACCAGACCACCTGTGTCGGTTTGCGGTACGGGCTCACACCAACTGAAGCTTAGAAGATTTTCTTGGAAGCGCGCTCCATGCCATTTACGCTGACGAATCAGCGCATTTCCGCTCCGCTTGGATAGCCTACATCAAAGTAGTTTCTTCCGGATTTTCCTAGAAGATATCCTCACGGCACGAACACACATCCAGTTGTGTGCGGCATGTACAGCCCTCCGTCTCTCCATCGCATTGGTGCGAGGCCAGGGAATATTAACCCTGTGTCCATCGCGTTCGGCTTTCGCCATTTGCTTAGGCCCGGCTAACCCTTGGTTGATTATCAGTGCCAAGGAAACCTCGGTCTTTCGGCGTACGGGGTTCTCACCCGTATTGTGGTTACTTGTGCCGGCATTCTCACTTCCAAACGCTCCAGAATGGGTCACCCCTTATCCTTCATCGCGGTTTGGAACGCTCTCCTACCGATCATTTTTGTCGAAACAAAAATAATCCCTCAGTTTCGGTACCGTGCTTAGCCCCGATTATCTTCGGCGCAGAAATTCTCGGTGAGTGAGCTGTTACGCTTTCTTTAAATGGTGGCTGCTTCTAAGCCAACATCCTCACTGTTTCAGAATTTCCACTTCCTTATGATGCACTCAGCGCGGATTTAGGGACCTTAACTTGAGATCTAGGCTCTTCCCTTCTCGACGTATGGAGCTTAGCCCCCATCGTCTAACTGCCTGATTCTAGCTCTCTGGTATTCGGAGTTTGATAGGGTTAACGAGATTGCTCCCTGTTTAACCCTTCCAGTGCTCTACCCCCAGGAGGAACATCAGACGCCAGCCCAAAAGCTGTTTCGGAGAGAACCAGCTATTACCAGGTTCGATAAGCTTTTCACTCCTTACCACAAGTCATCCCAAGACGTTGTACGATCTACGGGTTCGGGCCTCCCCTTTTCTTTCGAAAAGGTTCACCCTGCTCATGGCAAGCTCACCTGGCTTCGGGTCTTACGTACGCGACTAAACGCGCTATTCACACTCGGTTTCCCTTCGGCTCCAACCTTACGGTCTTAGCCATGCCGTGTACGTAAACTCGCCGGCTCATTCTTCAATAGGCACGCCGTCGAGGTGCAAGCACCTCTTCGACTCCTTGTAGATGTGTGGTTTCAGAACTATTTCACTGTCCTTACCGGACTACTTTTCACCTTTCCCTCACGGTACTGGTTCACTATCGATCTCTGTAGATATTTAGCCTTGCCGGTTAGTGCCGGCAGATTCATCCAAGCTATTCATGTCTCGGATTACTCAAGAACGACAACAAGAAAGTGATTGGTCGTTTCGCATACGGGACCGTTACCCTCTAGGGTTCTGCTTCCCAGCAGATTCTGCTACGACAATCATTGTTAACTTTCCTTCCATAAATGGAACGTCATCGCCTTACAACCCCCACGCATCACATGATGCACGATGCATCAGTTCTGAGTTCCTAGTTCTGAGTTGAGAGTTTTAAACTTCTCTGGACTCGGAACTCTGTACTCTGAACTTCAGCATCACATTCCATGTGATGCGTAGGTTTGGGCTTATCCCGTTTCGCTCGCCGCTACTCGGGGAATTCCAGAATCCCGGTCTCTATGCAAATAAATTCGCACAGAGACCGGGATATCCTGTTGGTCTCTTTTCCTCTAGGTACTGAGATGTTTCACTTCCCTAGGTGCACTTCTCGAACACGCGTTCGAGATATCTGTCGAAGACAGATAGGTTTCCCCATTCGGACATTTTCGGATCAAAGCTTGCTCGTCAGCTCCCCGAAACATTTCGTCGACTGCTACGTCCTTCATCGCTCTACAGAGTCAAGGCATCCACCACACACCCTTCAAACTTCCACGAGGAAGCTTGAAAACCACATAACGTTACGCTCATTTAATTTAACGAACGTCTCTAAATTATGCTCGGTGTTCTCTTTATGATGTGTTGTCAACGAACAGGTTTCTAAGGGAATAAAAAAGGCCGCATTTCGCGGACCGCATACGGGAGCAGAAACTGCTACCTTTAGCGCCGCATTTCGCCTTTAGTATTAGTACTCATAAACCTTTGTGTAGAATACGCTCCGAGATGGATTATGTCAAGAAATATAAGGGTTCTGGGGCGATTGAGGGAGACCAAAAAGCGAAACGGCTTAAATAAAGGCGATTCTAGAAAGCATGTAAAATAACGCACCTTCTATCCCCAGCTTTTCCCCTCTTAGTCAGGGGTCAGATTTCAAATTTCAGGTACCGCATTTTGACACGTAAATACCCTAAGGTTTCGCCTTAGGGTATTTGGAGATTTAATCTCTCGATCTATTTCTTGGTTTTTTTGAATTCCACCAACGCAAGGAATTCAAGAGACTGGACTCGGCTGGTGTTAAGCGTCTACTTCCAGCTCTAGTGCGATCTGTTTGCTTCACCACAATATTCATATCTCGTTCACGTAAATCCAAAAGCGACGGATGTTGTGGTCGCCACATTCCTTCAATCTTAATCGGTTGATGTTCCATTTGCCGATGGTATACCTGTGAATATAGTTTGTCAAAAAACAAAAACACCCACGACGTACGTCGTGGGTGTTTTTAAAAACAACTAAAAAATTATTTAGTGTTTGTGATTTCCGATTTCAGAACGAACCTTCTCGATTGCGCGAGCGGCTGCGTCTTGACCTCCGAGACCAAACGCGAGTCCAACAGCAAGTGAGACTGCGATGACCACACCCGTGACGAGTGTTTGTACAAAGACAGTTGCAACTTGGAGTTGTGCAAGTACGGCAAGGATTGTGAAAATCCAGATTGCCCACTTTGCAATTGATCCTGCGAGACCTGCTGACATAATGCCGGCAGCTTTTGCAGCACCACCAACCATAGTCTTAGCAAGTTCTGCCAAGAGCGCACCAACCAACACCATGATTACCGCAACGATAACCTGTGGGAGGTATGACAACACCACCATTTGAAGGAACATGTTGACCTGTGTAAGGCCGAGCACTTCCAATGATGCCATTAAGAAGACGATGATAAAGAACCACTTCACTAATGCGCCAAGGAAGGCACCTGAGTCAAGTGTGAAACCTGCGCGTTCAACAACATCGTTGAGGCCGGTTTGCTTCAAAGCAGCATCAAGTTTCACAGTCTTTAGAACTTGCGAAACGATACTACCAAGTGCAGCACCAACGAGCCATCCGAAGATGAAGATGATGATTGCAACAAGAATGTTTGGCACAAATGCTATGAGACCAATCCAGAGATTCTGGAATGATTGCGTAAGCACATCTGCCCATGTTTGAATAATCATAGAGGTACGTCTATACAATAAATAAAATAATAATGATGGGTTTATTCCCTACTAAAATGGTAGCACACCTGAACTCGCTAAAAGCGATGGTGTGGATAGCACAAAAAGGCTCTGCTAAGGAGTTACTTTCGCCCAATAATAATTCTATGTGAGAACTCAAGAATGTCTCGGAGTAACCGATCTCTTGCTTCGAGTCTTTCTCGAAAGGCCTTTGTTTCTAAGACCGCGTAGCGAAGCGGTATCGCTGAAACGTGTTCAGCTTTTCTAATTGCCTGCGCAATACGAGGGTCGTGAGGACGACGCGCAACGATTAATAAGTCCACACTGCTTTGCGACTCATTTGCTAAAATTCCTGTAGCAATTACAAGAGTAAGTGCGGGTACACCAGTGAATGCTCGCGCGAGTGTTCTATCGTCAGGGAGTGTTGCTTCTCCTAAAAACCTTTTCAAAGAATCAGCAAGTGGGTGAGATTTGTTAAATGCATACGTCGTTGTCTTCCCACTTTTTCGGGCGTTTAAAATACCAAGTCTTGCGAGTGTTGATGTCTCACGAGAAATCGTTACTTTCGATCCTCCGATAGTACTCGCAACGGTGGATGCCGGGGCGCGTTCATCAGTATTGAAAGCAAAAAATTTCAGAACCTTGAGACGTGTGGAAGAAGAACAAAATCGGACGACGTCTGGAAACATTGGAGTATTGTACCTAGCTAAATGTTAAAAGTAAAAAAACTGATTCTTTGTGCTTTTTCGATGACTTTTCACGTAACTTTGCTTTTGACTTTATTCGTGATTCTGTTCGTAATTCTGTGAAATGTCTGGTCTAGTATAATTATGCTATAGCATAATTATACTAGACCGTTAGATATTTGTGTAATTGACAGAGTCGGTGGCAGCGGACACGATCGCTGTGAGATTTTTTGAATAATAAATAGATGTGGTGAAAATAGATACACCACGAGGTGTCTGTCTAATCAATTGATTGGTCCCGCGATAAAATACATATCGTGGAATGTGTGTGGCATTAATACGTTTAGTGATGCCGAATACATAATAAAGATTTGGGATGTGAACTGAGAAATGTATTGATGCACGAATGAGTGAAGTACGTTTAAAAAATAAATAAAAACGCAGAACAGGTACATGAATAATAAATGCTTGTAAAAAACTCTTCGTAGTTTTTTTGAAAATTAGTACCTGATCTTCAACTTCCCCACTTTCAGCGTTTGTAATTTTTTATCATAAAAAATACCCAGACATATGTCTGGGTATTTTTGATTTCGAGAATTACCGCCTTGGTCGACATGTTCTCGTTTCGAAACCTCCTCGGTCCGTGTTCCTAACACGGACACCTACGGAAAAGTTGAGTAATCGTCTTAGACGAGTTCAACTTTTCCTCCACTGGCCCGCATGTTCTCATGACGGGCACGGCTGGCAATGTGGAGTGCTCGCGTTACGCGAGCTCCACCTTGCCACCCGCCTCCTCAATTTTCTTCTTGAGGGCTTCTGCGTCTTCTTTCTTCACACCTTCTTTCAATACTGAAGGAGCTGCATCAACGAGATCTTTTGCTTCCTTAAGACCAAGCGCAAGAGCTTCCTTAACTACCTTGATGACTGCAATTTTTTGCGCACCAAAATCAGTAAGCTTCACGGTGAAAGTTGACTTCTCTTCTGCTGCCTCTCCTGCTATTGCGGGACCTGCAACTGCAACTGCTGCTGCAGAGACACCAAACTTTTCTTCAAATACTTTCACGAGCTCATGGAGTTCCATAACGCTCATTGTTTCAATTTTCTCAACGATGTCCTTGAACTTTGCAGGGACTTCACTTAGGGTTGCTTGTGTTTCGTCTGACATGATTATAATTTTATTTTTTAATTAACTATGCTTTTTTCTCAGCAATTTGATTGAGCGCAATCACCATACGCTGAATTGGCGAATTGATGATGTTTACAAACATACCTCGCAACATTGGTGTTGCGGGAATTTCTGCAACTTGCACCGCATCTTTCAGAGATAAGTAACGTCCTTCTAATGCTCCTCCTAAAAAGCCAAGCTTGCCTTTAAACTTCTTTACGAAGCTTCCAAGGCTTCTTGCTGGAAGCGTTACATCGGTATCTTCAGAAGAAGTTGAGATGTAGGCCATAGCTACCTCACCTGGCATCTCAGGCATTTCGCCCTCATATCCTTTATCGGTAAGCGCTTTTTTAAGAAGTGTTTTTTTCACGACAGTGTATTTCACACCATTCGTTCGAAGTGCGTCACGAAGCTCATTTGCTTCTTTCACATTCATCCCCTTAAACGCAACAAAAATAACCGACACCGCATTTGAAAGCGACTCAGTCACTTCTTTGAGTAGAGACTCCTTTTTTGCTCGAGTAATTGCCATAATAACTAGGTATTAGGTTCTAGGTTTTAGGTTTTAGTCTCGGAAAATCCGGAAAAAAACTAAAAACAACAACCGGATTAATTACACACGTTCTATAGGAGTTCGAGGCGGATCGACCGCGCCCTCGACTTAGGCTGGCAAACTTTCGTTTATTATCCTCTTTGAGAGGGCCAAGCTGTCTCCAGTCGTGCTAAAAGAGAGAGTATCACGCTCATCCCTCTCATTCAAGCTGGGAGGTGTTACGTTACCAGTGCGCCAAAAACAGATATAACAACAACACTAATCAGGATAATTACAGAAAATCCTAGTAGAAATCTAAAAAACGCCGGTGTAAAAAGTCCTTTCATGGTACTTGTTAGTTAGAGAGCTTCTCTATTTCAGCTCCGAAGCCGTCGATCTGAGTTACATTCCCTGCTTTTCGCGCTCTCTCTAATGCGGTTGTGTATACCTCGAGTGCTTTTACCTTGTCACCTCTGTCTCGGTAATACGCACCAAGGAGTCCATATGGGTCAGGATTCTCTGGGAACTTTGCACCTGCAGAAATAAGAGTGTCGACAGCAAGAGTTGATTCGGTCTTATAAAGATAACGATAAAGCTCGTGGAGTTCGAAGTATGGTGAAATCATTTTTGGATCTGCGGTCATTGCTTTCTTCAAATACATTTCTGACTTCGGAAAATCTTTGAGATTGTACTTATAGAGCTTCCCGAGATTCTCATACACAGTCGCTACCCCTGGCGCAGGCACTACTTCTGCCAAGAAATTCCACACATCTCTCGCTCCTTCATAGTCACTCGCTGAGTGATACAAAACGCCGAGCGTGAACCAATCATCAGCTCGATTCATGTCTTTCTTTAGCCTTATAGCCACATCTCCAATCTGCTTCTTCATTATTGCTTGTGCTTCCAGCGGAGTATTTGCTGGAAACTGCACCTCCCTATCCAAATTCGGAGCAAGTGATCTGAGATCTACTCCACCTACCTCCTCTATTGTGTAGTTGTCATTTCCTGAACCACTACTCTCTACAACCTCATTGTTCTTTAAAGAGTTTGACTGAAGAATGAAGACAAGTAATCCTCCTAATATAAGAGCCGACAGAGAAACGCCGATAACGAGCGGTAGCTTTGATTTTTTTTCTGGTGTAGTTGTTTCGTTCATATTGTTCATACATTGTAGGCTTAAACTCTTTCATCGGCAACGCACGCAACCGCAAACATAACAGAGGTCCGACCTCTGTTTAAATTACAAAGGCCGGACCTCTGTTTTTGATTCTAGTGCAATTCACTCATCCGTTGCATTTCGTAAAAAATTGAGGAGTTCCTCTAGGTCATTTTGTTCTTTCATAAAATCTGGGGCTTGATTATAGGCAATCAACTGACGCCATTGGCGCTCACCGACCGAATAATCATAAAAACTTGAATACGGGTAGGTCGCTAAAAATTTGCGCACCGCGTCGGGATCCTCAATCCCTTTTTCTTCCCAAAGTGGTTCAATAAGAGAGACAGGATTTAAATGTACATATGAAAATATGTATCGAAAATAAGGGTTCGTACCAACATGACGACTCTTAAAACGTCCCTGAAACAAAACACCGCTATGGGCGTGCTTGGCATTGAAATACATAGTATAGGCAGTTACGACCTTTCTCATGAAGCGCGTAATCCCTTGATCTTCTTCTTGCCTCAACACAAAGTGAAAATGGTTAGGCATAAGAGTCCACGCCATAATACTGACGAGTGGTTTGCCGCGTACTTCTAAATCCATAATATCTGCAAAGGTCCGACCTTTGTATCTGCTAAGTAGTGCGCGAGTATCTACCGGAGCAATACTGTTTGCGAGAAAAAGGATAAGAAGTAATCGTTCGTAATCTTTATTTGAACGAAAGATTAAGTTCTTGTGAGCGCCTCGATTGTAAACATGGTATGTTTCCCCGATTTCGAGAGGTTTATCTCGTATCATCCAATAAGAATATCACCCACCTCCCCTACAAAGGTCGGACCTTTGTAGGGGAGGTGGAGATTTTTGGACACGCAAAAACCCGCCCCTTGTGAGGGCGGGTTTTTGCTGCTAACCCAAATTGTTAGCTGGAGTTTCCGTGAGGAAACTAAAGGTCAAGCCTTAGTGAGAGCGGGTTGCGTACAAACCACCTGCAGAAAGACCTGGGACACCGTATCCGTTTGTCCAATCCTGATCTGCACGAGCTGCTGTAGTCGTGGAGTTAGGAGACCAAGCGAATGCAGTTGCTGAGATACTACCCGCTGCAAGCAATGGGTTAGCAGTAGCACCAGCTGCAGTTGATGGGAACGTTGAAGATCCGAGGATCTTAGTCGTTACCGCTGCGCCAGTTGCAGATCCAGAAATCGAGCCGCGAACCTCGAAGTATCGAGTTTGGCCAGCTGGAACTTGGATTGCAGTTGCTGTATTACCTGCTGTTGTGACACCGATAGTGACGTTGCCGTCTGCTGGTACCGTTGCATCAACATTTGCCTGGAGGTCTCCGCTTGAGGAAACACCCGAGATAGCCTGTGAGTAACCAGAGTCAGTAAATCCGTAGATTGTTACGTTAGTGACCGAAGCAGTCGTAGTCGCAAGGTTAATTGCAAACTGCGTAATACCTACTGGCCCCTTAGCGTCAGCCGTTACCTTAAATCGCATCAAGCGACCATCGGTTAGACCCGTTGTTCCGTTGACTGTTGAGTCAAGCGCAAACGTTGGGAACGACTTAAATACACGAACTCCTGAAGTTGCAGATGATCCTGATGGGTAGATGGTCGTACCAGATGATACGCCCGAACCTTCCGCATTCAAGAAGTCAACAGCGACCAAGTGACCTGAGAAGGTTACTGGCTCACCTGTTCCTACATTCTGGAAGTTAGCTTTGATGGTAAGAGTCTTATCAGTGTTCTTTACGAGAGTCACAACACTTGAAAGTGTTGATGTTGCTGTCGTGTTAGAACCTGTGAAGTACGCCTCACCTACCTGTGTTGCGCCATCCCAAATCGTAACCTTTACGAGGTCAGATGATGATGATGATGCAGTGTTGGTAAGAGTAAGTCCAACTTTTCTGAGGTTTAAGTCCTCATTAGCTGAACGGAACTTAAGCGCACCTACAGTGACGTCAGTAGCACCTGCAGCGGCAAGCGTGAAGCTTGGGCTTGAGGCATCAAGAGCAACCGTAGCAGAACCAGAAGCAACAGTCATAGTGATTGTTGCGCTTGTAGTATCTGTACCTGTGATTGTTGTTCCTGAAGTTGCACCTGTGAATGTGTAGGTAGAAGCTAGACCTGGTGCAAATGACCATGTACCTGCATTCGTTGCCGAACCAGAAACATTACATTTGATACCGATAGTCTTTACCGTACCCTTTGCAACCGTTACAGGATTATCAAGCGTGAATGTAACAGTTGCAATTGATGAACCTGAAGGATTTACAACGTTCGAACCAGTCGAAAGTTGTGTTGCTCCATCGAACGCTGCACATGAAGTGAGTTCTGTAACTACACCTGTTGCGTACGTCAATTTTGCTGGGATAGAAGCGAGGCGAACATCTTCACCTGATTGCGTTGCATCATACTGGAAGTTCGCGAAGAGAACTTGCGATCCACCAGGAGTGATGTTTTGCGAAGCAGGAGAGTTTGCTGTACCAACTGCGACAGCACCCGCTTTCACAGTCATGGTGTTCATAGAGAACACACCATTTGCTGAGAGAGAGATTGTGTTGCCAGTTGTTTCACCCTTAACGTTTGTCCATCCAGAAGATGGTGTTGAAGAGACGATGTACGTGGATCCGTTTGTTGAACTAGAATCTACTTTACCGCGAAGTGTATACACTTGGCGGCCGGTCTTGTAGGTAACTGAGTCAGTAAATGTAATCGTCGAAGCGTTTGCACTTACGTACACAGAGTCAACTGGACCTGCAACAACTGAACCGTTTGCATCAACAAGAGTGACATTGGTCAATTTTTGAGCACCAGTTGTAGTTGCTACGTTAAATACGTGCGACTGGATTGTCATGCCTTCACCTCTCAAGTCAACTGCGTAACCACCGAGAGGCTGGTTAGAAAGGTTGATTGCGATGTTCTGAGCTGCAACTTCGTTTGCTTTACCAATTGAAGTTACTGAAGCACCAGAGATCGTTACTTGAGTTGAGTAAACGAATGGAGTTCCGTTTGTGATTGTGAGAGTTCCACGAGATGAAGGAACTGCAGTTGAGCTAGCTGCTGGAGAGACACCATAGTTGTATGTCTGACCAACTCCGAAGATGTCAGTAGTTCGGTCGATATCGAAGACTACAGTGCGGTTTGCAGCACCTGATCCTACGATGTCGTATTGAACGTATACATCTACTTGGTTACCCTTTGCAATTACTACACCTGAACCGAGATTCGTTTCGTAGTACTTACCATCTGAAGAAACAGTGGTTGGGTATGCAGTGCCACCTACAACCGTTTGCACGTTTGCGATGTCAGTTGCTGATACTGAACCTGTCTGATTCCATCGGATGTTCTTAAGGCGAACGTCTTCAGAAGATCCTGCTGTAAGGCGAAGACCTGTTGTCTTGTATGCGGTTGTGCCGATTTCCTTCGTTTGGTTCGTATTTGCTGCGAACGCATTTGAAGTAGCAATCGTCATAGTACCGACAGTCAAGGAATTGTTGTTCACGTTGTGAGCACCAACGATAGGAAGTGATCCAGAAACGGTTGCTGAAGTGTTAACTGCAACAAGCGCGAGTCCTGGAGCTTCACCAGCGTACGAAGAAAGAGAAGATGCCATGTTTCCTGCGAGCAAGAAAGTCTTGGTTGTTCCCTTTGCAATCGTAAATGGTACGCCAACAGTTGCCTGGTGGTTTGAGTTGAAAGTCTTGGCAACACCAACTTGCATTCCTGTTGATTCGTCAACGAGGACGATACCAGCAAATGCAGCGTCTTGTCCGAGACCATCTTTCTGTACCGTTACTGAGTTCACTGTTACGTCACCATCGTTACCGGCAGTGAGTGTGAATCGAGTAAACGGAACGCGCGTAGCACCTGCTGGTGATAGCGAGTTTTGTGGTTGTGAACCAGCAGCAACGGTCAATCCTGTTCCCGTTGGAGTCGTTCCACCTCCTGTTGATCCACCTGTTGATGAACCACCGAGTTTGAACGCTGCTTGCGAGATAGGTCCGAAGTAGCCGACTGCAGGAGAAACTCCTGCTGCCTTCTGCCATGCGGATACCGCAGCTACAGTTTGTGAACCGAAGTAGCCGGTCGCACCTGCTGGGATCGAGTATCCAGCTGCGATAAGCGCAGTTTGAAGACAAGTTACCTCAGCACCTTTCGAGCCAGTCGTAAGACTGCCTGTGAAAGTACATGAGCCAGATACTGAGCCGCCTGAGCCGCCTGTTGGGGCTGTTCCGCGAAGCGATGCGTCAACGTTCGAGATTGTCGAAGCGTCAGCACCGAACGACTGCAAGAGAGAGATGATTGCAGAAATTTGAGTATCCGTTAGCGCCGCTGCTTCTGCACGCGATGCTGTAAACGTAAACGCAAATCCTGCCACCATTGAGACTGCAACGACGAGCGCTGCAACCTTTGTGAGTGAATTGTTTACAATTGAAGTCATGAGTAAGGAAGTAATTTCTAATGTTCTAACGCAGTTTGAGTTCGCGCGTAATTAAATAAATGCGCTCGCCTTCACTGCGGGTGCGAGGACACGAAACATTCCAAATAAATTTGAAACATTCGCGAGCCCGCCGCATACCTGTTAATAAGCACAACTAAGGAGTTGAACTTTCCGTTATCGTTTGCTCGAAAGAAAAATGAATTTCTTCTTCGCTCGTAGAACGGTTAGCACAACTTGTAAGTCGAACCTTCTGTTATCACGAGCGCGTAAAAAAATAAATTTATTTACGCACCCGAACAACAGTTAGCACAACTTCATTTCCATCACTCAACAACTTTTACATTGTTGAGAGAATGGCAAAAATAATTTTTCGTTCGGTCGTCCATCCATCTGCGGGAAAGTGCTTCCGTGTCAGTAAAAATTTGTGAAATAGATTTGAGATCTATTTCAATCCTGATGTATTCCGGATATTTAATTTTCAAAGTTCAGGATGGGCAGAACCGGGCGCGTCTAAAACATACACGCAACCGAACACCAAGTACGGGAGTTCACCTATTATACGTTCCAATATCAACTTCGAGAGATGACACCGAAGACGCATATGTGGACAACATAGACACGAAAAGTCCCCTGTTAAGAGCTCTTAACGCCTATGTAGGCTTATTGCATTCCACCCATTAATAATACCAGCGAAACCCTTATAAATCAATACATACCCCCTACTTTGCGACACCACACAAAAACATATAAAAGGTGTGTTTAGAGTTAAAAATACTGAAGTCAAAACGGACACAAATACGCGAAAATAATGACCTTGAAAACTTAGGCTTTCTTATAGGTACTCCATCGTCTCTCGCCTTCCTTTATAAGTAGCCCATCACGGACCATTGAGAGTAATTCTCTTTGAATTGTCTTTTCGCTGTACTCAGGCATAGCGACAGAAACGTCTTTAATTGAAATAGGTCTTTCTGACATAAGGTTAAGGACAGATTGTTTCCTATCAGATTTGATTCCTGATGAGTCTGCACCAATTCTAATTTTTCTTACAGATACATTATCTGTCCTTTTGAATGTCCTTGATGGTTGTCCTATAGAACTTCCCTCTTGATTTGGCTGCTCATCTCCTATGGTGTCTTTAATACTTGCACTCTTCGTGACAATACTTTCCTGTCTCTCTCCAACAAATGTTGCCAAGGATGCATACTCATCACAGATGAGTTTTGCATTCATAGGAGATATAAGTCCGCCCGATTGAGCCGTCTCAAGGATGCTGGAAATTTCAACGCACTTTGCACTAAAAAAATCGACGCCGGGTCCATTCAATTTATCTTTGTCGGTCGAACAATTTATAAGGTCAAGTGCGCACGCTCTAAGACGTGTCCTTATAGGTTCTTCGGGAGACAAAAAGCCAGTTATGACATAAAGGGCAGAAGCAAGTCTCTCGGACTTACGGACAACAAATTCTTGGTTTTCATTCTTAAGGAGAGATTTAATACCTGAACTGGAGTAGACTTGCGATGTCTTAGAAGTAAGTCCTTTTGAGTTGTCTTTAAAGCTATTGGACATATTTTATGGACGCCATGTCTCTAATTAAAGGTCATTGTATCTCTAAGACAAGCCCTATTGCAAGGAACATTCTTTAGGGTCTCTTGTAGCAGTTCTCTCCCAATAACCTGCACCACAGTAAATATGTGATGTTTTGAAAAGATGGATATGGCGGAACTTACACAATCAGAGAGTCTTTATTTTTTGATTTCAATTTCGCCTTTTGCACCAACATAGTTTTCTGCAAGCGTGTTAAAATCCACGAATGGCAAGGAAAAAATCATCGAAAAAAAAGTCGGAGAAATCTGGCTTTACACTTCCTTCTCTCTCACTCAATTTACGACCCGAAACAGCAAATAGTATCCGTGCAATTTTAACCCTTTTTATCGGTGTGATTTTCTTGTTTGCACCACTTGGAAAAGGCGGCGCTGTCGGTCGTTTTTTATATGATTCGCTCAGCACATTTTTAGGTGTTGGATATTTTCTCGTTCCTATATCTTTATTTTTTCTTGGCGCAGGACTCTTCCGTGATCGAGAACACAGAGGTTTCGTTGGAGTTCGAGTCTTTGGAACCAGCATTCTTTTTCTTGCAGGAATCGGACTTCTTTCTCTCGTAGGAAATCTTGGAGGCATTCTTGGTGGATGGGTGTCTGGTCCTTTTGTGTCACTCTTTGATTTTACGCTCGCTCTAATTCTATTAAGCGGTATTGCGCTTGTTGGCGGACTCCTTACACTCGACACACCGCTTTCTGTACCAAAATTCGCAGCACCTTCATTCCTCTCTTTCATGCGAAAGAAAAAAGATGACACTGAAGACGACTTTGAAATCACAGGAGTTCCAGAAGAAGAACCAAGCCAGACTCCAGAGAAGATAGAAAGAAAACCTGAGAAAAAACAGAAACCAGAAAAGATCGAGGAGGTTGAAGCAGGATTTGTATTTTCACCTACGGGCGACACCTATAATCCCCCACCAGTTTCATTATTAGATAGAGATAAAGGAAAGCCAGACAGTGGCGACATTAAAGCGAATGCTAACCTCATTAAACGAACATTACAAAACTTCGGCATTACCGTTGAGATGGACGAAGTATCTGTGGGGCCAACTGTTACTCGTTACGCCTTAAAACCTGCAGAAGGAGTGCGACTTCAGAAGATTCTTTCTCTCCAAAATAACTTGGAGCTTGCTCTCGGTGCCACCCACCCTATTCGTATTGAGGCACCTATCCCAGGTAAATCGCTTGTAGGTATTGAGGTGTCTAACATGAAAAAAGCGACCGTGGGATTAGGCTCGCTTATTTCGGAAGAGAAGTTCCAAAACAACCAGCGCCCTCTCACTATTGCACTTGGACGTGACATCGTAGGCACTTCTCACTTTGCGAACATTGCAAAAATGCCACACCTTCTTATTGCAGGCGCAACCGGTGCTGGTAAGTCTGTATCCATCCACGCGCTTATTACTTCACTTCTCTATCGAAATGGCCCTGCAGCGCTTCGCTTCATCATGATTGACCCAAAGCGAGTAGAACTAACTGCATACAACCCTATTCCTCATTTGCTTACTCCAGTAATTACTGACCCAAAAAAGGCCATCCTCGCATTAAAGTGGGCAGGCAAAGAAATGGAGCGCCGATATAATTTGCTAGAGAAGCACGCTGTGCGAGACATTCAGTCGTACCACGAAAATATTGTTGCAAAATCTCAGAAATCAAAGAGTAAAGATGACGAGGAGCAGGTAGATCAAATGCCCTACATCGTTATTGTGCTCGACGAGCTCGCCGACATTATGCAGACATACCCGCGCGAACTTGAATCAGCAGTTGTACGGCTTGCGCAAATGAGTAGAGCGGTTGGTATCCACCTCATACTTTCAACACAACGCCCTTCGGTGAATGTTATTACCGGACTCATTAAAGCGAACGTGCCCGCACGCATCGCGCTTCAAGTGGCATCTCAAATTGATTCACGAACCATTCTGGATTCTGCTGGTGCAGAAAAACTCCTTGGCGCTGGCGACATGCTCTACCAATCAGCTGATATGCCAAAACCACACCGTATCCAAACTGCATTCATTTCAGAAAATGAAGTAAAAGAGATCGTAGAATACATCCGCAAGCACAACGAACCAACGCTCGACGGCATTGCCCTCTCAGGCCCTGCTACAGAAACTCCGAACGCAATATTCTCAGCATCCCTTGAAGAAGATGATAACGACGACGAACTCTTCCAAGAAGCAAAACAGATTGTTGAAGAAGCAGGCAAGGCATCAACCTCATACCTTCAAAGAAAACTCCGCATCGGATACGCGAGAGCCGCTCGCCTCATGGACGTCTTAGAAGAGAAAGGGGTCATAGGCCCAGCAGACGGTGCCCGCCCTCGCGATGTACTCACAAACGCAGGTACGACCCCAGAAGAGGAAGATAATGACACCGTATAAACCAATTAGTGCTCGACCTCCAAAAGTAGTACTGATACTCATCAGCACCACACTCGCCATCATTATTGGATACAGCGTCTATGCCGCATTCCCCTTTCTTGAGGGTCCTTCATTGAAAGTAAAGGCGGTGGCGTCAGACAATAACTCAACCCTCATTCAAGGTGTTACAAAAAGAGTCTCCTACCTCGATATCAACGGCAAGGCCATCTCTATTGGGGAAGACGGTTTATTCTCAGCTGAACGCACGTACCCCACAGGGTATAATGGGATAACCGTAACGGCACGAGACAGATTTGGAAGAAGTATCACCAAAGAACTCTCAATTTTAGTAACAAATAATCAGCACACCGAGGCGACAACCACATATGCAAAAAAAGAAAACATCTAAAACTGAAAAACCAAAAATCGATACATCGAATACAATTGATGAGACGATCAACAGCATCAAAACGAAGTTTGGTGATGAAGCAATCACCACGCTCGGCATGCGACCAAAAACAGGCATTGACGCAATTCCTACTGGCTCTATTGGACTCGACTGGGCGCTCGGCATTGGTGGAGTACCGCGAGGACGTATTATTGAAATTTTTGGCCCTGAATCGTCAGGTAAAACTACTCTCTCCTTACACATTGTCGCTGAAGCTCAAAAGAAAGGTGGTGTATGCGCATTCATCGACGCAGAGCATGCGCTCGACCCTGAATATGCGAAAAGACTCGGAGTAAAAATCGACGATTTGATAGTTTCACAACCAGACACTGGTGAACAAGCGCTCGATATTACCGAATCTCTCATTCGTTCTGGAAAAATTGATGTAATAGTAATCGACTCAGTCGCTGCGCTCACTCCAAAAGCAGAAATTGAAGGCGACATGGAAACACAGCACGTGGGACGACAAGCGCGCCTTATGTCTCAAGCGCTTCGCAAAATGACAGCTATCGTCGCTCGTTCAAAAACTATTGTTATCTTCATCAACCAAATCCGCATGCAGATAGGTGTGATGTTTGGTAATCCTGAAACTACTCCAGGAGGAAAAGCGTTGAAGTTCTACACTTCAGTTCGCCTAGATATTCGACGTATTGCTCAAATTAAAAAAGGCGAAGAGGTGGTGGGAGGAAGAGTGCGTGTAAAAGTAGTGAAGAACAAAGTGGCAGCGCCATTCCGTGCCACAGAATTTGACCTCATGTACAACGAAGGTATTTCAAGAGAAGGAGAAATTATTGCACTTGGCGAAAAATACGGAATTCTTACAAAATCCGGCACTTCTTATAAGTACGGCGATGAGTCGCTTGGTCGCGGATATGACGCCACCCGTACCTTCCTAAAAGAAAATCCAAAAGTTTCAAATGACCTATTGAAACAAATCCGCGTCAAATTTACAGAGCTCTAGACCGCAGAGACGCTACGTACTTCTAAGTATTACTGTACTGAAAGTTGTGCGTTTTTGTGACGAAGTCCATCCACCATACTCCAACCCACAATAAAGGTTGAGGCGATTGCGGTAAGTTGCACAGTCACTGTAGTGCTCAAAAATGCCACGACGCTGAAACGTACGAGCCCAAGAAGACCGTTTACTTGTAAAGCATTCTCGATAACGTTTGGGAGTGACACCGAGGAGATGAGTGCAAAAAGGAACACTAGAACAGCCGCAATACGTACAGGCATACTTGTGAGCTGTCTCGCTACATACATAACGTAGACCGAGCGCATGATTCTTTTTCGTAATTCTTGTTCTGATGCCATATAAAAATACTATCCTACTAATTATCTACTGAACCTATAATAGTGCGCAACACTGCCTTTGCTCGATGGACCCGTGTTTTTACAGCCGGCACACTGATATTAAGTCTTTCTGCAATCTCCGCGTATGGTAGATCTTCAATGAAAGCGAGCGTGAGTATTTCTGCTACATCCTTCGGTGCTTTCTCTAACCCTTTTTCTATTACTTCTCGAGCGTACGCTTGGTGACCCTCTTTGTGAGGTTCAGAAGTATCGGCGAGTGATTCATAGTGCTCTGTCGTAAGTTCAGCTACCCTACCGCGCGTTCGTGCCATTTTACTGTAGTGAGTACGCGCCACGTTCATAAGAATAGTGAGCGACCATGCGCGAAATGAACCATTTTCTCCTTTAAAACGTGGTGCGAAGCGGTAAATACGAATGAAAGTTTCCTGCACTACATCCTCGGCTTTATCAGTATCCCCCACCACAGCGCGAGCGCGATTAAGAAATTGTGATTGATACCGCGCCACCAACATCTCGAAGGAGCTTGGTCGTGACAGTGATGCCAAAAGTAATTCCTCATCCGAAAGCGTCAGTTCGTTCTGTACGTCCATATCGAAGTATTCCCTCGATAGTACCGCCGACTTAGTGATTTGAACAGCTTTCATGTATCAGTTATAGTTAGCTCTCGGCGCACCTTGCGCCTTTATATATACTAATTAAAGGAGTTCGTGGTTTCATAACCCTCCTCCCTATCAGCTATAACCTAATTCCAATGTCAGTACTTTCATACAACGAAATAGTTCCTAAAAAAGTAATTGTCTACGAAGGACAACCATGCGAAGTACTTTCTTCGCATGTGTTTCGTAAACAACAACGAAAGCCAGTCAACCAAACAAAACTCCGTGGTCTTAAAACAGGTAAAGTGCTTGAAATATCTTTTCACCAAAACGAAACGGTACTCGAAGCCGATACGGAAAAACGACCTGCCAAATTTATCTACAAAAATAAAGGGGAAATTTGGTTCACTGACCCTGATGATCCAAAAAATCGATTCCAGGTTGCAGAGGCGCTATTGAACGAAAAGGCAAAATATCTGAAACCAGACCTAGTTATTGATCTCTTATTTTGGAACGAAGAAATTATTGACGCAGACTTCCCCATCAAAATGGAGTTTAAGGTAACGGAAGCTCCCCCATCAGTGAAAGGGGCAACTGCACAAGGTGGTAACAAGGTAGTAACGATAGAGGGTGGCGCGACAATAAACGTACCTATGTTTATTAATGAGGGAGATATTGTTCGTATCAATACTGATACTGGAGAGTATACTGAGCGCGTAAGTAAATCATAAGGGGGCCTTTCTGCTCTGCTCAGTTCAGAAATGAAAGTGTGCTTTCATTTCGCTCGCTCTACGTCGGCAGTAATAACAACGCATGGGAAGGCGTTTTTGTTTCAGCCATCCTCGGCTCGGAAATGAAAACTAAGAAGCTTTCATTTCCCTCGCTCTACGTCGGCTGTAAAAGCATAATAAAAAATCCCCCAATGGGGGATTTTTTAATTATCGAGCTATGTACGGGAGAAGTCCCATGAAGCGAGCTCTCTTGATAGCTTCTTCAATCTTGCGTTGATGGCTCGCAGGGACGTTCGTGCGGCGCGATCCTTGGATACGTGCGTGAGGTGTCATAAAAGTACGCAAATACGCTACATTTTTGTAGTCTACGAACTTTGGAAGGCTTGGCATTGTTGTCATAAATGTATATTTGAAATTAATTAAAACGGAATATCGTCTGGGCTAATTTCTTCGCTAGGATACTCGATATCTGCTCCTTTGGCTACCCCACCAGAATTTGGTGAAACAGGAGCTCCTTGACCGCGTACTTCGTCAGAAGAACCTCCGCCGGTCTTTGAACCAAACTGTACGCGATCAGCAACAATCTCGGTGCGATATTGTTTCGTGCCGTCCTTCTCCCACGAACGTGTTTGAAGACGTCCCTCAACAAGAACCTGCTGACCTTTCTTAAGGTATTGCGCACATGTTTCTGCTTGGCGACCAAACACAACAATGTTGTGGAATTCTGTTGCCTCTTTCTTCTCACCGTTTTGGTCTTTCCAAACACGATTCGTTGCAACTCCAAAAGAAGTAACACTTGCTCCTGAAGGAAGCGCTTTCAGTTCAGGGTCTCGTGTGAGATTACCTGCAACGAAAACTTTGTTTAAATACATAGTTAAATGCTTGAAAAATTACTCAGCAACCTTAGAGTCTTCAGTTTCAATGGTTTCAAGGGCTTCATCGAGAGCAACATCTGAAACCTCTCCTTCTCCGTCTGCTTCACGTTTTGGTTTATCAATAGAACCTGTTGGTCCAAGCGGAGTTTCAACAGCGCTCAAAGCTGAGGCAACTGCATCTTTATCAGTGATAACAATCAAAGAGCGTAATACTGAAGGATGTTCATCTAGCATTATTTTAAGCTTTGCAATTCCTTTACGTGGTGCCTCAAAAGCAACCCAACCAAAGTATGCTCGGTCAAAGTTCGTCAATTTTCCTGACACTCGTTTTGAGATAGAGTATGCAAGCTCAAGACTTGATGGAAATCTATCTCCAACAAATTCTCCGCCTTCTTTCTTAATAGCTTCCATTATTCCTGACACGGTACTTGTAACCTCCTCTTCTGAAAGAGTAGGGAGAAGATGGTAGCCAACTTCATATACGTTAGTTCTAACGTCGTTCACGTCGCTCTCCATGCCGATTTCGAGTTCATTTACCTCTGTTTCCATTGTTTGAGGAGGTTACCATATCTGTTTTTAAGAAGCAATTGCTCGTCTTTCAGACATTTGATGGCGTAAAGACTCTGAGGGCATTTTGAAGCACTTTCTCTCTTGTTTCCTCAACATCAACTCCCTTAATACCCGCTATCGCTTCCACAACATATTTCACATAATGAGGCTCATTTCTACTCCCTCTAAAAGGTACCGGTGTTGCAAAAGGAGCGTCTGTCTCGGTAAGTAGCATAGAAAGAGGTGCAAATCGGACAACGTCATCATAATCATGTGTAAACGTAAGCACTCCTGTAAACGACGTAGTGAAGCCGATTTCATAAAACCTCCGTGCTACTTCTACATTTCCTACAAAAAAATGCACGTTCCCTCGAAGCTTCTCCCCCACTTCCCGCACACGTGCTTCTAGTACGTTCAGAATGTCTTCATATGCATCAACAGTACCTTTTGTTGGTCTGCAGTGAATCATGAGTGGTTTATTGTATGTAATGGCACACTCCATTTGTTTCTCAAACTCAGCCTGCTGTCGTTTTTTCTCAGTATCCAAGTCCCCTACTAATCGATAGTAGTCATACCCACATTCGCCTATACCAATAACTTTTGGGTTTACCAAAAGTTCCCGATACTCACTTTCCACAAACTGTTCTTTAGGTGCGTCCGTTGGATGCAACCCTACAATCGAATAGAAATTATCTTTGCCTTCCCCAAAACGTACCGCTTCTTTAGAGGTCGCGAGATTTACTCCAACGGTTGCTGTTAAGACACCGTTCTCATACATGCGCATTAGTACGGCATCAATATCGCTTTCGTAATCTTTAAACGTTACGTGCGAATGAACATCAAAATACTTTGGAATCATATGAGTCGCGGACTGCCTTCGCGAGACGCTTCGACAAGCCGAGGAAAGAGATTTTCTGGTTTTTTGTTTTCACGTACTGCCTTAAGAATATTTTCACTGGTCTCCGG